>CAPZYV010000017.1 GCA_948750805.1 uncultured Bacilli bacterium
ATAATAAGTTTAAGTAGTATTGAGACATTAAATATATAATAGGGGATATATATTGATGTTTCACGTGAAACATATATCCTTTTTCTCGGGTATTATTAAGTTACTAACATTTATTTTATTTTAAAAATTAAAAAAAATAATGCCTATTCGGCACTATTTTCTGTAGCTTCAATTGCTACTTCAGATTGTTCATCATCTTCTGGTTCTTTATCAACTAAGCTAATCGTGGTTACATATTGATTTTCTTTTAAGTTAATTAATCTTACACCTTGAGTAACTCTTCCTAAAGTATTAATTTGTTCTAAAGTCATACGCATTGTAGTTCCAGTATTTGTCATAATTACTAATTCTTTATCTTCATTTACAACTTTGACAGAAGCTATATTACCATTTTTATCAGTTATATTTAAAGCTTTAACACCTTTACTACCACGACTTGTTTCTCTAAAGTCACTTACTAATGTCTTTTTTCCGTATCCTTTTTCAGTTACTAACAATATTTTATCTTCCTCAGTTACTACTTCTGCACATACGCATATTCCACCATCTAGATTGATTCCTTTGACACCGCTCGCTGTACGTCCCATTGGTCTTATATGTTCTTCTTTAAATTTAACCATACGCCCTTTATCACTACCAAGTAAAATATAATTTTCACCATTTGTTTTCTTTACAGCGATTAATTCATCACTATCTTTTAAATTTATACTTATTTTGCCAGACGTACGTATGTTTTCAAATTCGCTTATGGCTGTTTTCTTAACTAGACCTTTTTTAGTAGCAAATAATAAATATTTTGCTTCATCGTCTGGAGATATACTTATCATAGAACTTATACTTTCATCTTTTTCAATTTGAAGTAAGTTTATTATTGGTAAACCTTTAGATTGACGATTGAACTCTGGTATTTCATAGCCTTTTAAACGATATACTTTTCCTTTATTTGTAAAGAATAACAAATAGTCATGACTTGATAAGTTTATCATCTGTTCTACAAAATCCTCTTCATTAGTAGTCATACCTTTTATACCCATTCCACCACGTTTTTGAGCTTTAAATGTATCACTGCTAGTACGTTTAATATAACCTTTATTAGTTAAGGCAATTAGAACGTTTTCTTCTGGAATTAATGATTCATCTTCAATATATTCGATAGCAGTCATATCAATTGTAGTACGACGTTTATCCCCATATTTATCTTTTATTTCTTGTAACTCTTCTTTAATGATATTTAAAACTTTTTCTTCTGAAGCTAAAATACTTCTTAATTCATCAATTAAAGCTAACAATTCTTTAAGTTCATTTTCTATTTTATCTCTTTCTAATCCTGTTAAACGGCGAAGTTTCATTTCAAGAATAGCTTCGGCTTGTAATTCAGAAAGACCAAACTTACTCATTAAATCGGCTTTAGCATTTTCATCTGATTCAGCACCTCTTATTACCTTTATTACTTCATCAATATGGTCTAAAGCAATTTTTAAGCCTTCTAAAATATGAACACGTTTTTCTGCTTTATTTAAATCAAATTGAGTACGACGAATAATAACTTCTTTTTGATGATTAACATATTTAGAAATAATATCTTTTAACCCTAACGTTTTTGGAACCCCATTATCAAGCATTAAGAAAATTATACCATAAGTAGTTTGAAAAGCAGTATGCTTATAAAGTTTATTAAGTATTACTTGGGCATTAGCATCTTTTCTTAATGTAATAGTGATTTTTACACCATCTTTTAAGTCAGTATGATAATCTGTTATACCATCTAATACTTTATTATGAACAAGTTCTGCAACTTTATTTTTTAGTTCTAATGTATTTATTCCATAAGGGACTTCTTCAATAATTATGTATTCACGACCATTTTTTTCTTCGATATGAGCACGAGACCTTATTGTAATACTGCCACGACCAGTTTCATATGCTTTTTTAATACCACTATTTCCAAGGATTATAGCACCAGTTGGGAAATCAGGGCCTTTAACATGTTCCATTAAACCCAAAGTATCTATTTCAGGATTATCAATATAAGCAATACAGCCATCTATTACTTCACCTAAATTATGTGGTGGAATATTTGTGGCCATACCTACAGCGATTCCCATTGTACCATTAACTAAAATATTAGGAAATCTAGCAGGTAAAACTTCTGGTTCTTTAGTTGTTTCATCATAGTTAGGCGTAAAATTAACTGTATTTTTGTTAATGTCTCGCAATAATTCCATTGATACTTTAGCTAATTTGGCTTCAGTATAACGATAAGCAGCGGCTCCATCACCTTCAATATTACCAAAGTTACCATGACCATCAACTAACATATAACGGTAGTTGAAATCTTGGGCCATACGAACCATAGCTTCATAAATACTAGAATCACCATGTGGATGGTATTTACCCATAACATCACCAACAATAGTAGCACTTTTACGATGTTGTTTTTCTGGCGTTAAGCCATTTTGAAGCATATCATATAAAATACGACGATGTACAGGTTTTAAACCATCACGAAGGTCTGGTAAAGCACGAGATACTATAACACTCATTGAGTAGTCAAGAAATGAATCACGTACTTCTTTTACTATATTATTTTTTTCTAATCTATCCATATTAACCCTCCTATATATCTAAGTTCTTAACGTATGTAGCGTTAGTTTCAATAAACTCACGGCGAGGTTCTACTTCTTCGCCCATTAATTTAGTAAATATTTCATCAGCGGCCACAGCATCATCAACTGTAATTTGACGTAATACTCTTTTATTTATATCCATAGTTGTTTCATTTAGTTCCTCAGCGTCCATTTCTCCTAAACCTTTCATACGAGAGATTTCATATTTGGTATTTGGAGAAAGAGTTGCTAAATATTCATCACGTTCAGCTTCATTTAAGACATATTTTATTGTTTTTCCGTGTTTAATACAGAAAAGTGGTGGCTGAGCAGCATATACATGTCCTGCTTCCACAATTGGTTTAAAGAAACGATAGAATAATGTTAAAAGTAAAACTCGAATATGAGAACCATCGACATCGGCATCGGTCATGATAATGATTTTATGATATCTAAGCTTATCTAGATTAAAATCATCACCAATTCCGGTTCCAAAAGCAGTTATAATTGTTCTAATTTCTTCATTTGATAAAGCACGGTCTAATCGAGCTTTTTCAACATTTAAAATTTTACCACGAAGAGGAAGTATTGCTTGGGTCATACTATCACGACCTTTTTTTGCAGAACCACCAGCTGAATCTCCTTCGACTAAGAATATTTCACTAATTGTCGCATCTTTACTTTTGCAATCAGATAATTTACCAAAAAAGTTTGATATATCTAAAGCTCCACTTCTTCTAGTTGCTTCACGAGCTCTTTTAGCAGCAATTCTAGCACGTGAAGCAGTCATACATTTTTCAATTATAGTTTTAGCAACAGTAGGATTTTCCATTAAAAAGCGTTCAAACCCAGCACCAAAAACATCGCTTGCTATTTTTCTGACTTCACTATTTCCTAATTTAGTTTTAGTTTGACCTTCAAATTGTGGGTCAGGATGTTTACAAGATATAATCATCGCTAAACCTTCACGAGTATCGTCACCACTTAAAGCATCATCTTTTTCTTTTAATATTTTATTATTACGAGCATAATTATTAACAATTCTAGTTAATGCTTGTTTTACTCCATCTTCATGAGTTCCACCCTCGTAAGTATTAATATTATTTGTAAATGAATAAAGACTACAACTATAAGAATCATTATATTGCATGGCAACTTCGATACTAATATTATCTACTTTGCCTTCAACATATATAACATCTTCATGTAAAGATTGTTTATTTTTATTAAGCATATTTACATACTCAATTATTCCACCATTATAACAGAAAACATCTTTTTTATCTTCAACACGTTCATCAATTAAAGTAATTCTAAGACCTTTATTTAAGAAAGCTAATTCTCTTAATCGTGTTGCAAGAGTATCATAATTAAATTCAGTTGTCTCTTGGAAGATTTTAGGGTCAGCTTTAAAAGTTACTGTGGTGCCAGTTCGGTCTTTAGCACAACTTTCTGTAATACGCATTGCTCCACAAGGATGTCCTCCATTTTCAAATCTTTGATAATGAACATCTCCATTACGATAAACTCTTACTTCAAGCCATGTAGAAAGGGCATTAACAACACTGGCTCCTACACCATGAAGGCCTCCAGATACTTTATATCCTCCACCTCCGAATTTACCACCAGCGTGTAATACTGTAAATATAGTTTCGATAGTAGATAAACCAGTTTTTTCATTTATTCCTGTTGGCATACCACGTCCATCATCACGAACTGATACGGAATTATCTTTATGAACAACTACTTCAATATCATCACAATAACCAGCTAATGATTCATCGACTGCATTATCGACAATTTCCCATACAAGGTGATGTAATCCTTTTTCACTTGTAGTCCCAATATACATACCAGGACGTTTACGAACAGCTTCTAATCCTTCTAATACTTGAATATCACTATCTGTATAATTATTTTCCATTTTTATTTTCCTCCTCTATTACTAAGCCATTTTCTATTTTAAAAATTTTGGCATTTTTTAATATTTTATTATCAACTTTATCAATTTCTGTCGTAGTTATAAACGTTTGCATATCATCATCAATTAATTCTAAGATATTATTTATTTTTTCAATATCTAACTCACTAAATAAATCATCTAAAAGTAAAATTGGTTTTTTACCTAAGTGGTCCTCAATATATTTAATCTCAGCTAGTTTATAGGAGATAACGCTGTTTTTTTGTTCACCTACTGATGAAAATTCTTTAACAATTTCTGAATCTACAATAAATTCAATATCATCATGATGAGGACCAAAAAGAGTTTTACCCATAATTATTTCGCGAGATGTATTTTTTTTATACATATTTAGTAATTCTAATTTAGATTTACCCATAAACTCACTTTTGTAATTTACTGATAGATGTCCTTTATGAGTGATTTTATAATAAATATCACTAATATAAGAATTAATTTCATTAATAAAACTTTTTCTTATTTCCATTATACTTAAACCGGTATCAATAAGTTGGTCAGTTAAAATATTTAAAAATTCACTCTCTACTTTATTCTTTTTATTTAGTGCTTTTAAGTATGAATTTCTTTGTTTTAAAATTTTATTGTAATTATTTAATAGATTTAAATATAAATTATTTATACTGGAAATTTCAATATTTAAAAGCTTTCTTCTAGTCATAGGAGTATCTTTAATAATTTTTAAATCATCGGGATTAAATAAAATTATATTAACTTTTGTTATATAATCACTTATTTTGGCTATTTTATTATTATCAATTTTAATTCTTTTACCAGAATCACTAATGATAATTTTGTGATTATTAATAATATTATTTTTAATTAATCCTTCAATTTTAGCAATATTCTTGCCTTTTTTGATAACAACATTTTCATTACCTAAACGAAAAGTTTTAGTAAGTCCTAACATATAGATAGCTTCAATGAGATTGGTTTTTCCCATACCATTTTTACCATATATAATATTTGTATTATCAGAAAATTTAATTTCTAATGAATCATAATTCCGAAAATTTAATAACTTTAAACTACTAATTTCCATTTTTTAGCCTCTACTTTGTTGTTATTTTAAAATGATAGGTATTTATGTACTCCTATACCTAGAATAATTATATCATAAAAAAAGACCTTTTTAAAGGAATTTTTTGTAATTTTAGCCTCTTATTGCTAAACTTAAGCGCGTTGCTCGTAATAATTGTTTATCAAATATAGAATAACTAACATTTATGATAGTTTTCTCATGGTTTATAAACTCTATAATAATGGTATTTTTAGATTTAGCTTCATAAAATAAAACGCCATTTAAATTTATCCAAATGCACTTTTTGTTACGCTCAGAGTGAGTTGGAATAAATATTATACCTTTAGTTTCACTAATAATTATTGGTGGCTTATAGCTGGTTTTAATTAAAAAAGCACTACTTTTTTTTCTTCCTTCAAAAGTCGAACCATTTAAGATACAATTTCTTGAAACAATATTTACGCCAGTATCTTTAATTTCGAGAGTTTTATTTACTTCAATTACTTTACTATTATGTCCATTAGGAATAATAGCTAAAGTTTCTTTAGTTATATTATATAGCATTTAAAATGCCCCCTTCATTTAAAATAACTATGTTATATCATATAAAGAGGGCGAATTTTGTCGAATTGTGCAAAACTAGTAAGTTTTTATTGGTAATATTAATTGAATTAAAGATTCATCAGTTAATGACTTAATAATTAATGGTTTAACATCACTATTTAATAGGAGTAATATTTCTTCTTCTTGCATAGTTTTAATAGCTTCTAACATATATTTAGATGAAAATGATATTTCAAGTTTTTCTTTATTATTTGTTTCAACACTTAATGTTTCTTCAACTTTTCCAATTTCTGAGGCAAAAGAATTAATTATCATTTTAGTATTATCTAAAGTCATTTTAACAATATTTTTATCTTTACCCTGAGTAAGTAAGGCAGCTCTATCTATAGCATCGTTAAACTCTTTTTTATTTACTTTAATAATATAAGCAAATTCAGAAGGAATTAAATTAGAAGTATTAGGATAACTACCACTCAATAGATTAGTTTGAAAATTAATATTTTTATATTTAAATAAAGCTTTATTATTAAAGATATGAATTTCAATATCTTCATCATCAGTTATAATACGTTCTAGTTCCATAATATTTTTACCTGGTATAACGATTTCAAATTCTTTTTCAACTTCATGGTTTAATTTAATGTTCTTTTTAGCAAGACGATAAGAATCTGTAGCGACTGTTTCTAAAACATCTTTATTAAATTTAAAATTAACTCCAGTTAATATTGGTCTTAATTCTTGACTTGATATAGCAAATACAGTTTGATTAATAATAGTTTTAAATAAGTCTCCTTTAATAGTTATTGGTTCTTTACTTTCTTCTAATTTAACATCTGGATAGTCATTAATATCAAGACAATTTAAATTATATTGGTTATTGTCTGTATATATTCTTACTTTTAACCCATCTATAACTTCAAAGTTGATAATATCGCTTGGCATTTTACGAACTATATCTAATATATATTTACTTTGAATAATAATTCCACCTAAATTAGTTATTTGTTTGATGTTTTTACTTTCTATTAATACTTTTATTGTAAGTTCTGAATCACTGGCAGTTAAATATAAGCCTTTATCCTTTAATTCAAATTTAATACCATTTAACACGGGAATTACATTTTTTGTAGATATTGCTCTAATTACATTATTTAATCCTTCTAAGATTATATTTTTTTCAATTGTGAATTTCATATTATTCCTTCTTTCTTTAATTTATTAGTATTTATAATACTGTTAGTAATGTTAATAAGTTGTTTTTTGCCTTTATTTTAGGAGAAGTTTAATAAATTTAATGTTAGTAATTGTTAAGTTCTCCACATATTTTTCATAAGTTATTTACAATTTTGATTTTATCTCCTTTATGGTATGCTCTAGTTCGCTGTTTTTCATTAGTTCCTTTTCTATTTTGTCACAAGCGAATATAACTGTTGAATGGTCTTTACCACCAAATTCTAAACCAATTCTAGGAAAAGTTTCATCTGTCTCCATTCGACATAAGTACATTGCTAGTTGTCTTGGATGCGCGACTTTATTGCTTCTTTTTTTACCTTTTAAATCTTCAATAGTTATATGGTAGTAATCAGCAACGGCTTTTTGAATTTTAGTTATATTATTGTTAGAATAAATGTTTTTATTAACAAAATCTTTTAAGGCTTCGCAAGTAAATTCAAGGTCAATTACCTTGGGAACACACATTGCGGTATAAGCCATTAATCTATTTATAGCTCCTTCAAGGAATCTAATATCATTTTGACAAGCATTGGCAATATATTCAATACTTTCTTCTTTAATTAAATTAGCAATGCTAGTGTTTTCAATTTTCTTTCTAATGATTTGACATCTTAAATCAAAATCAGGTGGATATATATCAACAGGTAATCCCCACATAAATCGGGACCTTAAGCGTTCCTCTAATATTTTTAAGTCATCGGGAGAACGGTCACTACTAATAATGATTTGTTTATTAGATTGATGTAAATAATTAAAAGTGTTAAAGAATTCTTGTTGGGTTTTTTCGGCTCCAACTAAATACTGGATATCATCTATTATTAAAACATCAACATTACGATATTTATTTTTAAATTCAGTAGCATATTCTAAAGTATTTTTTGCATTATCGGGATTAGCAATATTGGTGTATTCTGTCATGAATTCATCACAAGTACAATATAGAACCTTTCGGTTAGAATTAGATGTAATAAAGTTTCCTATAGCATGCATTAAATGAGTTTTACCAAGACCACTTTTACCATATATGAAAAGTGGGTTATGAATACGACCAGGCGCTTCTGCGACAGCCATTGCTGCTACTTTAGCTAAACGGTTTGTGTCACCTACGACGAAATTATCAAAATTTAAGTTGGGATTAAGATTGGTTTGAAAATTATTGTTAGTATCTGTAATGTTATTAACAACTTCTTCGGGCATTTCCGATATTTCACTTTCTAAAATAAAATTTATATCATAGGTTATATTAGTTATATTATATAAGGTTTTTTCGATTAAAGAATAGTAGTTATCGCCTAACATTTTTTTATGAATTTCCATAGGAACTTCAAATGTTATAGCAGTATCAGTTAAAGTAATGATTTTTAAATCGTTAAACCAAGCATGGAAAGATGCTGGATTAATTTCTTTATATATATTATCTAAAAACAGTTTTAATAATTCTGTATTATCCAAAAACCTCACCCACTATCTTTGCTTTGTTGATATAATTGTAACGCATTTTTTTTTTAAAAGAAAGTCTAAAATTAAAAATGTTTGTTATTCACATGTTATAAACATGATTTGTACCTTATAATAACTGATAAAAAGCAATTTATCAACATTATTCACAAAATTTTTTAATAATTTTTAACAATTGACATTTCATTATTTTTAATTATTTTGTTAATTATGTTAATAATTTTTAATTTATTTGTTTTTAACTCGGAAATACAAGGGATTGTTGGTACTAATATATTGTGGATAACTTTCTGTTTATCAACATTTTAGTTAAAATATGATGTTGATAATAAATTATTAGTTAATTTGTTAAAGGTTTGATTGTTTGCAACTTGTTTATAATAAAAATTATTCACATTATTCACAATTTGATGTTGATAACATAGTTTTTACCTTTATTTTAGATAATTTTTAAATATTATTTTTTTTGGCATATAAGCTTTTTGTGTGATGTAAATTATCCATTAATGATAATGGGTGGCACTGTTAGCTAAAATGTTTCAAATGTAAGATACTTACCAGTTAATCGAGATAAGAAGATTTAATAACAAAAATATTTTGTATTTTAAATATAAATATGCTAGAATGTGTGTGTTAGGGGAGGTGGCTTTATGTCTAGAATTTATGATACTATATACAAAGCTAATTTGATACACGTTGATCTTACACGTGAAAATGAAGATGATGAATATGTATATAATATTTTCGAGGATGATAAGGTAGAAATTATGTATCGTATTATTTCAATTAATGATCAATTATTATATGCAGAAGAGATTTCAACAGGTTGTATCTTTCCTATTTGTGCACAGTTTAGAACTAATGATGGGAAAAGTCTGATGTTTCTAACCTTTAGTTATTTATTGAGTGGGAAATACTACATAGGTGGATTTTGGTTAACTAATAATACTAGTTTGGGAAGAATTATTTTTGATGAAGAAACTCAAAAATCAAAAGAAGATTGTCCTTCTACTGATGAAATTGACGAATACTTAAGTAGAAGAGAGAATGATAATGATTTTAAAAATCTAATGTTATCACGTGAATCAGAAAATCGATATCTTTGTGATTTAGCGATTATAAAAGCAGAAATTAGAAAGTTAAAAGGAACAGTACCTATCAGAATGATAAAATTGGAGCCAATCTGGGACCCACACCAGAATAAATAGGATTAGTATTGCAAAGGATAATAAATCATTTTTATAATAGATAAAATAAATTGCAGACTTAAAACGATATAAAAAATTTTCATTTAAAAATATAGACATTATATATTTCTAAAGAGGTAAAACAATTTATTTAAATGAAGCAATTTACTTAAAAAACTTGACTAAAAGGGAATAAAATATTATAATTAAACCACTTGAATTTTTAAGGAGGTGCAAGTTATGAAGAGAACATATCAACCTAATAATCGTAAAAAAGCTAAAAAACATGGATTTTTTGCTCGTAAAGAAACTAATATTTTAAAGAATAGACGTAAAAAAGGTCGTAAAGTATTATGTAAATAACACACACGTATCGTGGTGTTTTTTTTCATAAATATTTATTGGATGTGATAAATTTTGAAAAAATATGAAATTGTAAAGAAAAATGATGATTTTAATGATATAATTAAAAAGGGAAAGTTTAAAAGTAATAAATATTTTGTTATATATTATAAGGTTAGCAATATTAACTTTCCAAGGTTTGGTTTAGCTGTTAGTAAAAAGTGTGGTAATGCAGTCGAAAGAAATAAAATTAAAAGACAGCTTAGAATGATTATAGATAAAAATAAAAAATTATTTATTCCTAATAGGGATTATATAATTATGGTTAGAAAAGATATACTAACGTTGAATTTTCATCAAATGGAAGAGATATTGGTAAATCTTTTCGAGAAAGGAAAAGAAAATGAAAAAATTTAAAATTAGTATTTTAGTAGTATTACTTTTAACATTAACGGGATGTGGAAATAGTAATTATATTATGGATGGTAAAAAACAAGTTCAAAATGAAGCGACTGGTCAAGTACTACAAAAAGATATTTTATGTAAACCAGAGGATAAAGAACTTGATGAATTATATACTAAATATAAAGACCAAACAAAAATTAATTATGATGAGTTACCAGTATGTTCTGAGTTTAAATTATCAAGTAATAAATCTAGTGGAATTTGGGAAGGAATATTTGTTAAACCTTTAGCCTTTGTAATATTGAAATTAGGACAATTTTTAAATAACTATGGGTTATCAGTAATATTAATTGGTTTAGCGATTAGATTAATTTTAATGCCAGTATCTAGAAAAACAATGAAGCAATCAAATAATATGAAAAAAGCTCAACCTGAATTAGCACGAATTGAAAAGAAATATGCAAATAAGACAGATAATGAAGCGATGATTCAAAAAAGTCAAGAAATGATGATGGTATATAAAAAATATAGTATAAGTCCATTTGGTAGTTGCTTACTTGCATTTATTCAGCTTCCATTATTCTTTGCTTTCTTACAAGCAATTAATAGGACACCAGCTATATTTGAAGGACATTTTTTAGGTTTTACGCTTGGTAGAACTCCTATGGTTGGATTATTCCAATACCATGAATGGGCATATATAGTAATTATATTATTAACTATTTTAACTACTTATTTATCATTTAAAAATGCTATGTCTGCTTCTTCAACAGGTAATCCAGAAATGGAAAGACAAATGCAATTTACGTTTAAATTTATGATTGTAATGATATCAGTTGCTTCTTTATATTTATCAACGGCAATAGCTCTTTATTGGGTAGCTACTAATGGATTTGTGGTATTACAAAATTATTTATTTAAAAAATTAGATGAAAGAGAAGAGAAAAAAGATTCTATAATAAAACCGCAAAAGGATAATAAAAAGAAAAGAGGAAAATAGTTATGAACGTAGTAAAAGAAGTAGCAAAAACTAAGGAAGATGCATTAAATCAAGTTTTATCTAAGCTTAATGCTAATGAAACTGAAGTAAATTATTCTTTTAAAGAAATTAAAGGTGGTTTATTTAAAGGAACTACTTATGAATGTTCAGGTTTCTTAAAATTAGATATTATAAATGATGTTGT
>CAPZYV010000018.1 GCA_948750805.1 uncultured Bacilli bacterium
CTGTAATACCTTCCGCAGTTGCATGACCGCTAGTGTGTAAATAGTAATATTCTTTTGGAACAAAATTAACAATATTTTCATCAGCAGTAGCACCTTTCAAGTATCCTAGCCATTGAGAATAGATAAATATATTATCTTTAAAGTTAGGGCTATTGATAAATCTTTTTGAAAAGTAGTTACTTCGTACCAGCATACAAAAACCATTATCAACCATCTCTTGATAAAACTCTTTATCAAAACTTTTAACATCTGAAAAATTGTAGTAGTCTTTGTACTTTTTGCTAGTCTTTGTTACATAATCAAGTATCTCTTTTTGGTAGACATCACATATAAATAACTTATTTCCTGCCTCTTTATTTGCGTGATAAAAAGAGGCGATTCTATCAATGTTTGTAGAAGCACACATTATAAAAACATACTTGTTATTTTTTATTAGATTAGTTGCTTCTTCCTGTAACTTAAATTCAGACATAAAAACTTCATCTAGTCTTGAAAGTGTAGTATGTTCACAGATAAGAATATCAACTTTTCCTATTTCCTTAAAAATTTTAGGTATATCATTTCCACTAGGACCATGTGTTCTAAAATCTCCAGTATGTAAAATTCTTTTGCCTTCTGCTTCTATAAGAAACATATAACTATCAAAAGCCGAATGGTCTATGCGAATAGGGGTTATTTTAATATCTCCAATTTCTAAAGTTTCATCAGGTTTAAATGTATTAAAGGCTTCTAGTCTATCAATATGTTCTTGTGTAACTTCTGCAACTTTAGGCTCTGTCATTTTCTTTTGATATATCGTAAATATCTCTTTTGCTTGTTCTCCAATATAAATGGGAACTTCTTTCCTAACTTGCATATATTCGCCGATATGGTCTAAATGATAATGAGTTATAAAAACAGCATCACACTTTTTGCTAATTTTAGCAACATTCACTTTTACTTTACTTGTACTATTTGGAAGATTAGATCCTACATCAATAAGTATTCTTGTTTTATTACTTTTAATTTCAGTTACGCATCCACCAATTTGATTTATCCCCCTATGAATTTTAATCTGCATAAATGTAACATTCCTTTCTAATTTTGATTTGCAAGTTTTTTATTATTTGATAAGAATGTTATTCTTTCAGCAATTACAGATATTCCGTTTTCATTACTTTGTATTCTTCCTTTAGCACCTATAATATCGCCTTTTTCACAATATTGAAGTACATTGCTTCCTATATAACTCATTAATTCAATAGGAACAATATCAGTTTCATATTCTCCATTTTCGTTTTTAAAGCTACGACTAATTTTTAACATTAATCTATATGAAGTGTTTTCTTCATTTTCAATTTTCTCAATATCGTTAGTTATTCTGCCAACTAACACAACATTATTAAGCATGTTTTACCTTCTTTCTTTATTTTATTAAGTGATAGTATTTAGACTATACTAGCACCTAATAATAAAATACCATAGCAGTTTCTGTAAGTTTTAATACAAAATAAAAACTCTATTTTAAAACCAAAAAAGAGATTGCTTAATACAATCTCTAATATGGTAGATTTTTATAAATGTTATAGGCTGCTAAGTGTTCCTCATAATGATACCTAGCGGCTTCTATATCATTTTCTAAGTTGACTTTGTTTACTTGGTCTTGTTTTAATCTATCTTCATAATATTTTAAATAACCTGGTGTATCAGAACAATATGAAGAATAATACTTTTTGGCTGCTTCTTCTGGGTTAGATTCACATAAAGCCAGTCCTTCTTTATATGAATTCACTTTCTCTTGAAAATCTTTTCGTTCTTTTTCATATTCTACGGGATAATAAGCATCATAGGCTGCCTTCATATTAAAATATTCTTGTTTAACAGTTTCTAATTTTGGTGCAAAATAATCCATCCACGATTTTTTACAAGCACTTTTATCTTTTGCATCAGCACAACCCAGTTTAGATGTAGATACGAATTTGTAATATCTTCTTCCACCAGGGACAAGTGATACATGGTCACCTTTTACATAATCTCCAAAACCGCTACCGGCTTCCTGATATAAACCTGGTGCTATTTCTTTATTTGGTGTTAATTCTTCTTTAGTTTCATTACTATTGGTGCTAGGTTTTTGTTCTTGTTGGTTTTTATTTCCATAATAATATTCATATTCTTTTTGTAATTGTTCTTCAGTTCTTTCAGGTTCAACAAACTCTTTCATACTTTGTTCAGGATAAATTATAGTTCCTTCAGAGACACCATATTTTTCTGCTTCTTCTTTTGTTGCATAATGAGCACCTTCAGGTAGTTCATCTTTACTAGAAACAAACATTTCATCAGGAATATCCTCATTTTTGATAAGTAAATTTGATATTTCTTTTAACTCATCATTAGTATTAATACTAACCTTATAAATTTCTTTATTATTTGAGTATTCATTCATATATGCTTGAGCATTCTTCCAGTCACTATATATTTCTACTTTGTCAAATTTAATATTATTATTCTTTGTAGTTTCAGTTATTAGGTCTATGACTTTATAAAGAGTCTTATCATTCTGTAATAAGTCAATATCTTCAAAAATATTTTTTGCATCATCATTAATCAATTCATACTTTAAAACTATAGGCTCCTCACATTTATTATTGCAAATCTGTTTATATTCCAATTTTATTGATGGGTTAATTTTAATATAAGCCACATAGTTACTTGTAGTTTCTTCCTTATTATTTTTATTTTCTTTAAATAAGAATATGCCTCCAACGATTAAAATTATTAATATAATAATGAAAGCTATACCGATTAATAATTTCTTGCTTTTCAAAAACTTTTTCATTAGTTTTTAACTCCTCTCCATAAAACACTTTTAAATCAATGTTTTTATAAAACAATGAGATATCAAATGTGTTACTAATTACTTTTTATTTCTAATATTTTTTAAAGCTGTATCCTTGTCTGGGTTAATAGAACGATAATGAGACATCCCATCAGCTGTTTCTTGATAAGCATACCATATAATTTCACTTTCGTAATAGTCTATAATATGTTCATTAGTTGTAGTACATTTTACAAGAATTATTTCATCATCTGTTTTTTCTTTTGCTTCACATTTTAACTCATTTGATGTAACATCAGGTTCAAAAGCTAAAGTTAAAACACTCTCAGGAATTTCTTTTAATGCGTACCGTTCGGCTTCATATCCACCTTCTATGCGAGCACCATTGCTACACATATTAACAAAAATGATTATTAGTACTATTATTGAGATTATACCACTTATTGTTTTAAGAATGCTACTATCATTTGAATTATTTTGATTATCATTTGATAAATTTTGCTTTTCAGGTCCTTTTAATTGTTTAGCATCTTTGTTTTGTGTGATTGTATTGTTAATTGTTGTATTTTCTTCTAATTTAGTATTTTTTTCTTTTAAACTAGTACTCTCAATATCAGCTATATCTACTTTCTGTTTATTATTTTTGTTTTGAATGACTAGATTGCTTAACAATTCTAAAAGTTGTTTATCTTTTACAATATTAAGTTCTATTGGGTTACCTCCAAACTTAACAATAGATAAAACTTCGTTTTGCTCATCAAAATTAAAACTTTTAATATTAGAGTAGGGAATTTTAATCATTTGCTCGTTTGAGGTTATTGTAAAACTATCATCTTTAATCTTTAGTATTGCTTCCTCTTTATTTTCTCCACTTAATAAAGTAGCATTTAACTTTCTCATATCTAACCCTCCAAGTTTTTAATTGCATCATTAATAGCAACAACCCAGTCTTTTTTTCCAGTAACTGCAAACACATCTTTACCAGAATTAGTTATAATTGTTAAATTATTAGATAAAAAGCCACCTGCTTCTACAGACTTGATATTTTCTAATTCAACTTCAAATTCTTTTTTTCCAGCATTAACTCTATGTCCTTCAAAATAAAGTGTTTCATTTGTTAAAATTAAATGTCCACCCTTACTTCCAATTCCATGAAACCAATTCGCTGCGCCTTTTTTTAAAATTTCTTCTTTCATAAATTTACTCCTCCTATACTCCAATATTATAGCATAGAAATGCTAAATATACAATATTGAGCATATAAATATGTGTAATCTCGCTATCACTAATATTAAATATAAGTAAAATTATATATGGGAGGAAATAACATGAAAAATAATCTCAAACAAATAAGAAACTCAAAAGACTTATTACAGACTAAAGTTGCTATGGACTTGAATATAACTCAAGAAACTGTTTCTTCTTATGAAACAGGTCGTGTATTTCCTAGTTCGGATATGCTTATCAAGTTAGCAGATTATTATAATACTTCTATCGATTATTTACTTTGTAGGACTAAGTTTGATATGCCTATCAATGATATTAAACCAAACAATATTAGTGATAGTGATTTTATCCTTTTGAATAAAATTAACAAATTATCGCCCAACTATAAATCAAAAGTAGAGGGCTACATAGATGGACTAAATGAAAAATAGTTTATACATTCTAATATTAACTTAACTATTCTTAAATATGGAATTGTCCTATGCCACTATGCCATGTGTTAATATTTTATTTTATATTTTATACAATATTTTCTAGTTTTTGTAATATTAATTATTAACACCTATAATTAATATAACATAATAAATTTTATAATTATTAATACAAACTAAAATGTAATTAAAAAACGACTAATTATTTAAAACTAGTCGTTTTTACTTGATTTCTCAAGCTTTATATTAACAGCAAACCCACCTACAAAGTAGTAAAAGTTCGTGTTATGTTCACATGGCAGGGGCGGAGAGAATCGAACTCCCATCAAAAGTTTTGGAGACTCCTATGCTACCATTATACCACGCCCCTACGTGTGAAATCATTATATCATACTTTAAAGCAATTTTCTAGTATTTTCATATAATAAATTAGGTGATAATATTATGATAGTAAATTATACGACAAAAGAATTAGATTTATTAGCAAGACTTATGCGAGCTGAAGCTCAAACAGAAGGTGACCTTGGTATGCTTATGGTTGGAAATGTGGTAGTAAATCGAGTTTTAGGTGATTGCTATACTTTTAAAGATATAGATAGTATAACTGATGCTATTTTCCAAAAAAATCAATTTGTAGGTGCATCTTCTCCTTTATTCTATGGTTCTGCTACAACTACTGAAAAAAATTTAGCTAAACGTATCTTAAACGGTGAATATTATTATCCAGCTACTCATTCATTATGGTTTTATGCACCTGGTTCGTCAACTACAACATGTGGGCAAACTTGGTATAGTCAACCTTTAGCTGGAAAATACAAAAATCATTGCTTCTATAGGCCTCAAAGTGGTACCTGTACTCAAATTTACTAAAAAATCTCAAGTTGAACTGAACCCCAAAAATTGGATAGTTTATAAATGGTTTTTAATTAAAGGATTGTAACCTGTAATTTATGGGTATAGTCCTTTTAATTTTACTTTAATTCTATCATAATTGTAATAATAAATATAGTCATCTATTACTTTTATCAAATAAACCACACCTGATTTATTAATATTGTATTTTTTTGTTAAATATATAACTGATATTCCTTCTTTCCAATCATTATATAAATTTATTTTTATCTTCGTAATTTACTAATATAAACCCTCGCTTATTTATTCAAGAACGGGGCTCATATCAATGTGTTATTTTCTTTTAATTGAATCTCTTTCTTCTTGACTAAGACTTTGCTCTGCTTTTGGAACAGGTATTTTATAAGAATAATCATTAATATAATTTATTCTCTTATCTTTATGTTCTTCATCAGATAACATAAAATAACTATAAAAATCATAGTCGTATTCTGAATCATCCCAAGTGGCATCTAAATGGTACCAATTACCATTAAATTCTATCATATTCCAAGCATGAGGCAATTCATTCATTCCAACATTTCCGTAAACTGTAATAACATTAAATCCTGCTTTTTTTGCTATCATTTCGAATGAATAAGCATAACCTTGACATATTGCTTTCCCAATAATTAATCCTCCGTAGGCATTGGCATTATCTCCAACTAAATTTTCTTTATCATATGTTATATTATTTATGACATAATCATATATGTATTGTATTTGTTCTAATTTATTTAAATCTTTAGGGATATTTTCAGTTATTTCTTTTACTTTATTTTCAAGTAAAACAATTTTTTCTTGAGAATGTTCATCATAAGGCAAAAATTCATCAGTTGCTGCAATACCAATTGCTTGTACAGGCTTATTTTTGTCTTCTGGATAATCTTCCATAATTGTTCTATAGCAGAATTCTGAACATAATTCATAATGAGCAGCATTATATAATTCTGTAACTTTTACTATATAATCATAATCATATTTTTCTTCAAAGTAATATTCCTCATTATTTTTAAAATTTCTTAATTCTATAAAATCATAAAGTTTTTGTTGAACTTCATCTAATTGATTATAACCATAGAAAACCAATGATTCTGGCTTTTCTAATATTGGGTTATCTTGTTCATCATTCTTTGGTAATTCTTGATTATAGTTAACTTTGAAAATAACTATAGAACTAATCCCAAATATAATTAATACAATTAATAGTATTGTTAAAATGTTCTTCTTCATTTTTACCTCTTAAATATTTTTTAACTAGGAATGTATTCAGTTCTTTTTAAATTTAAATTATCACCATTAAAATTCAAATAAATATTACTAGTCCCTAAAACTTTATATGGAGTTTCTGAAGTAATAAATTCATTGTTATAATCCCCATAATCAACATACTCATATTGTACAACTAATTCATCTCCATTAAGTTTATGATTTTTATATTTAAAACACGGACAAATAAATTTCTGGTTAAATTTAGATACATACAAATTGTTAATTTCTATAACATCAACTTCTCCATATGAATTTGTATGATACGTACCGATTGGAAATTCATAGTTATCAATGTCAAAATATATTTTGGCAATCTGTTTAACTGTTTCTTTATTTACTCTAGAATAAGGAAAAGAAACTGACAACATCAAGTTATCAATGTTATTTTCATTAAAATCTTTATAAGAGTTAGGACCTATTTCATATATAATAGATTTTAAATAATTATTTAAGTCATCAATATTAATATTATCTTTTTTAGGAATTGTCATATCTGTGAGAGCAATATCATCTGGGAAATAATATGTTTCATTAGGATTATATATTTCAAGATTTCCTATTTTAATTATGCCATTTTTATCTTTAACAATTTTATTTGTATCTGGAATTCCATCTTTGTTTTTATCTTCATTATCTATATAGAAAGATTTTGTTTGTGTATCATTTTTTTCTGTGTTAGATTCATTATTTTTTAACTGTTCATTTCTATTATTGCTATTAATAAAAATAAATATTCCAAAACTTAATATTATTACCAACAAAATTGGTATTACAATTTTTAATTTTTTTTTCATTTTTGACCTCAATTCTGTATTTTAAAAAGCTCCCTATAATAATTGATTATAAACCATTATAGAGAGCTATACAAGTATTAACAAGAAACTTTTATATAATATAATTTGATAAAAGCAATTAATTACTATATTTATTATTACAATTATGATAGAATTAAAATAAAATTAAAAGGACTATACCCATAAATTACAGGTTATAATCCTCTAATTAGAAACTATTTATAAACTATCAAATTTTTGAGGTTCAGTTCAACTTGAGATTTTTTTATTTTTTATCAGTTGAACCGAAGCCACCAGTTCTAACACCTTCAGCTTTATCATCATCGACAGTTAAATACTTCATAAATATTACTTGACCTATACAATCACCTTTTTTTACTTCAATATCATGGTCCATAAAATTAAAGTATTGAAACATAAAATGACCATCATTTGATTCATTTCCATAATAATCAGCATCAATTATTCCAATACTATTAGCCATAATAAATCCTTTTTTAGGACCTGAACTTCTATTAGCTAGCATATACCATTCATCTTCCATACAGTAAGCTTTTAACCCAGTTGGAATAAGTGTTGGCTTCATACCTGGTTTATATGCTGGAATAATTATATCTTCTGCAGCTTCTATATCATATGCCGCTGAATTCTTAGTTTTTCTAACAGGTAAATTAATTCCCTTATCTTCCCATCCTTTAGCAATTTCGAATCCTCTTTGTCTCATTTTTATAATCCTTTCTATAATTTATATTATAACACATCAAAATCTAAAAATATATATTTATAACTAGTATTTTTGTGTCATAAATTTACACTAACAAAAAAATAACTTTATATATTTCAATAAAGTTATTTATATTACAAAACTCTAAGATTCATTCCTATTGATAAAGTATTACTTGCTAAATTATTTAATCTTTTTATTTCATCAACACTAGTATTAAATTTTTTAGAAATTGACCATAAACTATCGCCTGGTTTAACAACATAATAAGTACCATTATTTACATTACCTGTTGGAATAGTAAGCTGTTCTCCAATTGATAACATATTATTTGTTTTATTATTAGCATTTTTTAAATCATTAACTGAAATTCCAAATTTTTTAGCTATACTATAAAGTGAATCGCCTGCTTTAACAATATAAATATTCGTACTTGGCATCTCTTCTTTAAATACTTTTAATTGTTGTCCAATACTTAAATTATTACTTGTTAAATTATTTAATGTTTTTAACTCATTTACGGTCATATTAAACATATTTCCTATTTTATATAAAGAATCGCCTGGTTTAACAATATATATTGATTCACTACTAGGTAAATCTTCAGTTGGAATAACTAGATTCATCCCTATTGTTAAATTATTATTACTTAAATTATTAGCCGATTTTAATGCATCTACTGTAACTCCATAATTTCTAGCTATAGAATATAATGTATCACCTTTTTTTACAGTATAATAATTACTGCTTGCCCCAGCCGGTGGAGTATATGGTACTCCAATATAATTTGCTAGGCCTCTTACTACTGCTTCTGTAAGCTCTTGCCAATTATTTTTTAGTTGATTAACATCATCACCTGATGAATCTAAAAATCCATATTCTACAATTATCGCTTCATTATTAGGGGTATTTCTTAACATATAATAGTAATCTTTACTTGAGTCACTAGGTAATCTTCTTTGATAATACTTTCTAACATTTTGACCTGATTTTATAAATTCATTAGCAATGGTTCTTGATAGTGTATCACTATTACGTAAAGCATAAATTACTTCAGCACCATCGCCACCTCCTGCATTTATGTGATTAGAAACTACAATCACATCACTACCTGTTCCAAACAAACTTTGAGCTTTTTTAGGCCTATTTGTTGCATCTAAAGAAGTATCACTATCTCTAGTTAAAGCATTTTCAATTCCTAAGTCATTTAATCTATCTGCCATATACTTACTAATTTTTAGCGTATAATCTTTCTCAACTATACCATTTGCACTTGCCCCAGGGTCTTCCCCACCATGACCTGGGTCTATTACCACCTTTTTAGCCATAAGATAACCTCCTCTTTAGTAGTTTATGACTATTTAAAGAAATGGTTAAAATTTTAAATTTAAATTGTTTCTAATAACCCTTTTTCCAAGTCATCTATATTATAGAGAGTATCTAATTCATCAAACGTTTCTTCCAAGTTTCCTTTCGCATTATTCCAGCCCACTCCATCAGTTACCCATACGAATGTAACATTTTCTAAATCAGCAAGCTCTCGAGCTAACATTTTATAACTTCTGGCTGTTTCATTTAATTTTGAGCCTTTAGAAGCATAAAAATTAGTTTCAAATAAATAATAATGACTACCTTTCACAACTACAAAATCAAATCTTTTTTTAGCAATAGATTTATTTAAATCATCATTAGATATATGAGCTAAAATATCTATCCCAAACATTTTCTTTATCCTATCAGTTGTAACCTCTTTAAAATAAGTCTCATTTTTTACATAACCAGCTTTTAAAATATAAGATTCCACCAATCTCTCCATAATGTGTCCTCCTCTATTTTTTCTACCATTAGAATCCAGTCCTGCCTCTATTCCTAAAACATAATCATATAAATTATTAGAAATATTATTTTGTAATAAATTAAATAATCCACTTTTATGCATAAACTTTATATAATCTTCCATCGCATAATTTTGCTTGTCAAAATTAAAAAGATATTCTTTTATATCATCCTTAACAAATATTTCTTTAGAACGTACAGCCAATAAAATTGGAATACACTTTAAAACCTCAGGATTTTCATTTACAATATTTTTAAAATCTTCTTCAATATTTTTGCTTCCAATAATTGAATTCAATATATTAAAGTGCTCTTTTAACTTTTGTGTATTTTTATAAACCTTATTAAAATCCACATAATATGAATAATCTGCTATACTGGTTTTAAAATTATTTAACCATTCCTTAAAATTTCTTTTCATTTTCTACTCCTTTATTAAATTATCTCATCTATTTCATAATTAGTAATAATTACTTCTTCTACTTTACCTCTTTTATTACCATCAGCATTAATATATCTTTTAGCTTCTATAACGTGGATATTATAATCTTGATAAAGCTCATTTATAAGTCTAGTATTATGATTTGAAAGCATTACATAACATCCTTTATTCGACAATTCTCTATAAACTCTAGCAAGTCTTTTTTGCTCTTTTTTATTAAATCCATTATCAGTATAACTATTAAATGTTGAAGTATCTGAGTCATACGGAGGGTCTAAATAAATAAAATCACCATTTTGAGCCTCTTTAACTACTTTAGCATAATCTTTAGAGAAAACTTTTATATTATTTTCATATAAATACTCATTAATTATCTTTAAATTTTGTTTTTCATAAGCATTGACATATTCTTTCTTTCCAAAAGGAACATTAAATTCATTTTTACTATTAACTCTATATAAACCATTAAAACAAGATTTATTAAGATAAATTGTCCGAGCAGCTCTTTTATAATCTTTTAATTTTTTATAAGCTAACTTATCTTTATCTAAATTTCTAATTTGATAATAATATTCTTCAGAATGATTTAGTTCATGTTTATCTAACTCTTTACACATTGCCATCATTTTAGTTTCATTTTTTAAACATTTATATACATTTATAAGTTCTTTATTATAATCATTTATAACTGCATTTTCAGGTGCTAATTCAAATAAAAGTGCTCCTCCACCAACAAACGGCTCATAATATATATTAAATTCTTTAGGCACATAATTTTTAAGTTTATCAATAATTTGTCTTTTTCCCCCTGCCCATTTTACAAATGGCTTACCTTTAAGCATTTAAAAGCCCTCCTTTAAGTTTTAAATGTACTAAATACTTAAATAAACAAAGCACATTACCCCTTAAGTTTTATATTCTTCTAGATAATTATACCACATGAATTATTATAATCTATAAATTATTTAAAAAATTACTAATTTTCAACTTTAACAGTTATATATTCTTATAAATATATAATCATCAAAAAAGCGTGCTTTAAAGCACACTTTTATATTAATCTTTATTATATTTTATTATAACATGACGATTAGGTTCCTCGCCAACACTTTCTGTTTTAATACCCTTAAAATTAGTTAATACATTATGAACAGCTCGTCTCTCATAAGAATTCATATTATCCATTTCTACATCAACTTTAGTTCTTAAAACATCTCTCGCAATATTTTTAGCAAGTCTTTCAATTCTTTTAATTTGTCTATCTTTATAATCTTCGACATCAAGCATTACTCTCGGACCATTTTGTGTTATATTGTTAATAAACTGTCTCACAATTACAGTAAGAGCTTCCAAGTTTTGTCCACCCTTTCCAATAATCACTTCATTTTTCGACGAATACATCTTAATCGTTGTTAAATCATTTTTTGTATTAACTTCAATATTAACATCTATACCCATACCATTTAAAATATTCTTTAAATATGCAACAACAT
>CAPZYV010000019.1 GCA_948750805.1 uncultured Bacilli bacterium
TAGGCTTAAATCCAGATGTTTTTTCACCATATATTCCTGAAGATTATCAGGCAATACCAGATTTTATTTGGTTAAGTGTAATTAGAAATCTTCTCAAACAGTTAGAAAAAAATGAAGATATTTTAGCAAGTTATGGATTTACTAATTTTGCTATTTCAGGTCATACTGAAGGTAATCAATTTTCACCATGGCAAATGTTTGATAAAAGTAGATATACTTTAGTAAAGAAAAGAAAATAATTGGAATTTTATAAAAGACTTTTTTAAGTATTTATTAATTACAATATTTATGTTATATTATAGTTAGTTAAGTTTATTACTAACTATTTCTTTTGTCTGAAAAGTTGTTGTACTTCTCTCTCTCGGCACCAAATTTGATTTATCGCCTTAGGGCATTTTTTTTTAATATTTTTTATCTTTTATTTAAAATTTTATTAAAAAAAGACTATCAAATTTAATTGATAATCAAAGTAATTTTAAATTAAAAAGAAACAAAAGAATATTTAACCCTATCTTGATTAATTGATTTATCTTTAGAAATAGGGACCAATACAATTTTTTGATTATTACATTTATTACCCTCAAGTTCTTTAACCTTGACCTGAATACTTATTGATTCATTAGATTTAGAATTACCATAACTTACCCTCTTAATCCCTAAGTATTCACTACTACAAGAATCAAAGACAAATATAATAGCATAATGTTTTTTTTCAAAATCTTTTTTATTAAGTAAAATTTCTTGGTCACCTACAAACTCTTTGTATTCATCATAATTTTTTAATATTTTGCCACTATACTTCCCAATATACGCTTCATCATAATACTTATATTTTTTATAGTCTACTACGCTTATTTTAGATTTATAAAAATAAAATCCTAAAAATGCAATTAAAACTAATAAAACAGTACTGATAATATTTTTTAAAATTTTTTTCATACAAAACTTTCCTTACACCAAAATTATAACACACAAAAAGCACTAATAATAGTGCCTTATCCAAATTAAGATTTTAATTAATTCTCCTAATAAACAATTAATTGGCTGCCCTGGTTGGATTCGAACCAACGAAATCATAGGGTCAGAGCCTACCGCCTTACCGCTTGGCTACAGGGCAATTAATTCCTTATTAATTATATCACTTATTATTTTTAAATAAAAGATTTTATGTTATAATTTTAATAAAGATGTGTTATTATGATTCTAATTAGATAACTCATTAGTGAAAATTTAATGTATTATAAGAAAATAACCAATAGGTTCCAAAATATATAGTGATTATATCAGTAAAGTAGCAAGACATTCTAAAGGAAATTATTATTATATGAAAAATATTTGTTTAGAGAACTTTTATAAAAGAGAAGATTCTAATATTTGGACTAGACCTGCGAAATTATTTTTTGAAAGTATAGATGAAAATAGGCCTGATAATATTATCAAGCAAATACATCGTTTTGAAGTAGTTGAAGACTTAACCCATGATTATACAAAATAAAGGAGAAAATATGAATATAAATATTGATTTAAAAAATATCGAAAGTGCCCTAAATGAATTTAATAAAAATGTTTTATCTGAAGATTTAAATAACTATCTTATTTATAATTTTAATAATCAAAAACTAATTAATAAAAGCATTATAATTAATATTAAAGGCATAAATAACAAAGAAGACCAGTTACATTTAACCGAAGTAATATCTAATTACTATCAAACAAAAACTAACTTTTTTAATAAACTTGATACCATAGATAATCTTGTTCATTTTATTTTAGGAATTATAGGAACTATTATTATTTTAATATCTCACGAATTTAATTTTTTATTAAGTGAATTATTTTTAATTGCTGGATGGGTTATTATTTGGGAAATAGTTTATGATGTCTTATTTAATGAAATTAAGCGTAAAAGAAAAAAGAAGATATATAACCTTCTTTCCAAAGCTAAAATAAACTTTATTTAAGTAAACAATACGTTTGCTTTTTTAATTACGAACAATTTCTCTACTGCTAACATCAAGTTCTATTCCAAGATATCCATTAATAGGAAGATTACTAATATTAGCCATTAAAATACTATTTTCAATTGGGGTATACCCTTCCTGTAATAAATCTTCAGCATTACAATCTCTACATCCAATTGGTTTAGCATATTCTACACCGGAAGTAGCATCTATATAATGTAAATAAGTCGCAATAACATTCATACCATTTAAAACAGCTTTATCATCATATACTTTATCAAGTAAAATATGCGTTCTTTTTAAGATGGCAGCTAATAGTCCATCTATACTTCTAAGATTTGTTAAATCAGATTTTTTACTTTCAAAAGCCAAAATACTTTTATACCCTAATGCTCTTAAATAGTTGATGCGTTTTTTTATATCTTCAGGATAATCTATTTCTCTACTAACTTCAACATAATAAGAAATATTTTTACCATCTTTATATTCCGAAACTATTTTTTTAGAAATTAACTCTAAATATATTTGACCATTATCATCTAATTTTATATCATAAAAATAATTAAATTCCATACATACACCTCATTAAAGCGTATTATAACATAAAAAATAACAATAATAAATAAAAAAGGAGGAAATTAAAATGAAAAAACCAGGATGTAATAAATGTGCCGAAACTACAGTTCAAGGTAAAGCCTATATTGATAAAGAAACCGGTTTATTATGTGTTACTTTAGAAGAAAAATATGAGAAACCTCAAGGATTAAAAGTATTAGTTCCATTTGTATGTACTAATTGTGGAACCACCGAATGGAAAACAATTGATAACAATGAAAATGAAAAGTAGAGATAATATTCCCTACTTTTAAATTTAGTAAATTATTTTTTTCTTATAATATTTACAAGCTCACTATCTTGAAAATTAAGTTCGATAATATTAATTCCATCCCAGGTACCATCAATTATTGCATCTTCTCCATAATTGAGTATTAATCTATTATCTAAATTAAAACCTTTAGCACAATACTCACTTAGTAAACTGGTAATCGCTACATTATGAGTAAATACACCTATATTTTTATCTTTATTCTCGCTTATTACTTTATTAATAAAACTTAACATGCGTGCTTTTACTTCATTTAAAGATTCTCCACCACTAAGTTTATAATCAAAATTAGTCTCTTGCATTTCTGTAACTTGACTTATTTTATTATTTCCTAAAAGACCAATTTTTCTTTCGCCAATTAATGCATCTATATTAATATCTAGCTCCAGTTTATTTGCTAAATACTTAGCCGTACTAATACTCATTACATAGGGCGAGCTATAAATTACTTGCACATTTTCTAAAATCTTAGAATCAGCTAACTTCTCACTTTCTTTTTCACCATCTATACTTAATATTCTTTTTTCTCTTTTACTAACTAAAGATTCATTACTAGGAAAATTAAGATTATTCATTGTTAAACAATTATTAATTAAATAAATTGTAGTCATTTTAATATCCCTCCTAAAATACCATAAGAAAATATTAACATAATTATTCCGGCCATAATAACGCCAAGTACTGCAGAAATAGCACTTTTCTTTTTATCCATGCCAAGAAGAGCTGCAATTAAACAGCCTGTCCAAGCACCTGTTCCAGGTAAAGGAATCCCAACAAATAATACTAAACCTAAGTATTTTAATCTTTCTATTTGTTCTTTTTTAGAATTAGCTTTATTCTCTAATTTAATAACTAATTTTCCCAATTTAGAAGATTTCTTTTTTAAAAAATCAAAAATCGAAGTAATAAACCATAAAATAAAAGGAATAGGAATAATATTACCAATTAAACAAACTAAAAAACTTGGAAGCATTGGAGCATCCATTAGACTAGCCGCAATAAGCCCCCCTCTAAGCTCTAATATTGGCATTAAAGAAATAATAAACATTACTAAATATTTGCCCCACCAAACACTATCTATACCTCCAAATATGCCTATAAAAAATTTTGCTAACTTATCTGTCATATATCATACCTCAAATTAATTATATGTTAAAAAATATTAGGATGCAAGCTGAATTATACCATCTTTACAAATCAACTTACTTTCTAGTAGTACCTTCATCTAGCTTAGCAAGTTGATAATAAGCCTTTAATCTTTTAATATCTAAAATATTCTCTATATTTCTATCTAAATTTTGACTAAGTAAATACCTTTCAACTATTTCCAGAGAAAAACCACTGTTTAATGCTTCTTGTTTAAATTGTTCAACAGCCAAAGAATTATTTTTTAAAAAGAATTCTAATTCTCCAAGTTTACTTAAATTAATATCAAGTTCTGTTTCTGTTCCATATTCACAAACGCAAAAACCTTTTGCCATAAGGTCCATTACAACACTTTGTTCTAACGGACTAAACATTTCAAAATCTATTTTTTGTCTATCTTTTTCTCTAACTAAATATTTTATTTTTTTTAACATAAAATAAATAAAATCTATATTATCAAAAAATTCAAGTATCTCATCCCTTACCATCATTCTAAATTTCTGACGTAATGTAATAATTCCAAAAATTTTCGAAGCTACTTTAGTATCTAAAGTATAATTACCTTTTAAAGATGTAATACCTTCTTCCATAACCATATACTTATCTAATTCACAATTTTTCTTATTATCAGAAAATTTATAACCAGCCTTAGCTAAAAACTCCATCAGCAAAATAATATCATAATTATCCAGCCATTCAAATTTTAATAATGCTCCAGCATAAAACTCTTCTGTACCTATTACCTTTGATTCAATTTCAGCCATAATATACCATCCTATTTCTTTTAATATATCATATAACTTTTTTCTAATCAACTAACTAAGAAACTTATTTACATATTTTAGCAATTGTTTTATAATAAACCAAGGAAGTGATAATATGCTTAACGTAGTTTTATTTGAACCAGAAATACCAGGAAATACTGGTAATATCATGCGTACTTGTGTAGCTACAAACACAACTCTTCATCTAATTAAACCTTTAGGCTTTTCTTTAGACGAAAAATACATTAAACGAAGTGGTGTTAATTATATTGATAAATGTATTTATCATGTTTATGATAATATTGAAGAATTTTTTAAGCAAAATAAAGGAACTTATTTCTTTTTTACGAGGTATGGACATAAACCACATAGTACTCCCAATTATAATCAAATAGAAGATAATATATATTTAATATTTGGCAAAGAATCAACGGGTATTCCAAGAGAAATTCTAAAACCATATATTAATAACTGTTATCGCATTCCTATGACCGATAATGTAAGAGCTCTTAATCTTTCTAACAGTGTTGCAATATGTGTTTATGAAGTTTTAAGGCAAAAAAATTATGAGGGTCTTTTATTTGATGAACCTCACAAAAGCAAAAACTTTATTGAAGAAGCTTAAAACTGGATAACCAGTTTTTTTATTAACTAAAATATTTTACATAAACTGCAACAGCACAAACAAATAACAAAATAACTAATAAAACAATAATAATTCCATTATTACGATTATTAATTTTCTTTAAATTTAATATTTCTTTACTCACATTTTTCTCTTCCATTTAATCCACCTCTATAATATATAGTATAACTTAATAACTCTAGAATATATATAATTACCTTCTTATTAAATGTAAATAATTGTCAAAACACCATTATCTTTTTTATTTACTATCTCCCCTTTTTAAGTTATAATATAAACTTCAAGAAGGGATTAATATGTCTCAAGAAAAATTCAATAACTTTTTAAAAAGATTATATGATAATTTATATAAACATGGAATTATTAAGAAAAAAGCTAGCACATCTAAAGAAAAAATAAATATTATCAACAACTATTTCAAAAGATTAGAAAAACGAATTATAAAAATTCAAAATAATTCTCGTTTAAAAAAAATTATTAGAAAGTTATATTATAAAAGATATCTTATTAAAGAAGAAAATATTCCTCATAAATATTGGTTAAAAATAGCTAAAACTTATTTAAATGATGGTTATGGTCATTTTAATCTTGTTAATCCTCGTTCATTAAATGAACTTACAAATCGCAATGAACATTTTCATGACATTAAAAATGCCTGGATATCAACTCTAGATGTTTGGTTAGATTATTTTGAAAGTAAAGAATCAGAAAATATTCCCATGTGGGCTAAAGTTTGGGCCTTTCTAGGCTTATTTAATATTGGAACTCCAAAAAGAAATAAAAAAGGTTTTTATAAAAGAAAAAAAGAAACCATTTATCCCTTAGTACCTTTTAATAAAGAAATATTTGAAACATGTGTAAAATATTTAGAAGCTCACTTTAATTTAACAAGTGATGATATTCCCAAAGATTTAGAAGAATTAATATATTCAGAAAGTTTCTTTAAAATATATGGAACTTTATTAAGTAATCATAATGAAATAAAAACAAATGGTAATGAAGGTATTTGGATAAAATATGACCATAACGACCATAATGCAAGCAAAATATTATTTGACTCTTTACAAGGATATAATACAGGCTGGTGTACCGCCTCTAGTATAGAAAATTGCCATAATCAGTTATATGGTAATCATGAATATTTGGGAGGAGATTTTTATGTATACTATACTAAAGACTATAATAATAATTTTAAAATACCTAGACTAGCCATTTTATTTGAAAGACACTATATTAGAGAAGCAAGAGGAATAGAGGTTGGCGAAAAAGTAGAAGCAGAATTACAAAATATATTAGATACTAAATTAAAAGAATTCCCAACTTATCAAAAATATAAAAAGACTATTCACGATACAAATTTACTTACAAATATATACCAAAAATATAAAACTCAAGAATTATCTCAAGAAGAACTAAGATTCATTTATGAATTGGATTCTATAATTACAACCTTTGGGTTTGATACTGACCCTAGAATTAAAGAAATTTTAGCCAATCGTAATCCAAAAGTTGATTTAGCACGTGCATGTAATTGTAGTATTAATGATATAGGTATATATCCCGAATCTTTTATTGGCAAAAAATGCTACATTGGTGACATCAGAATTGATAACTTAGAAACATGTGACTTGAAATTTCCAGAAATTATTATAGGTAGTTTAATATTACCTAATTTAAAAACACTTACAGGTGTAACTTTTCCACAAGTGTTACTAGGTAATCTTTATTTACCTAAAGTATGCTATGCAAAATCTATTACGTTACCTAAAATTGTTAAAGGTGCTATTAATTTAGAAAGTTTAACTACCTTTGATAGTCTTATTTTTCCCCAAAATACTATTTGTAATTATTTATATTTAGGCATTAAAAATAGTCCAAATTTCGAATTTCCAGAAATAATTGATGGTAATTTAATGTTACCATATTTAGAAGATGCTACAAATATAACTTTACCTAAAATTATAAATAGAAGTGCTTTCTTTCATAATCTAAGAAATGCCCAAAATACTATTTTTCCAACTTATATCAAAGAAGCATTATTTCTACAAAAACTAGATGTTGATGATTTACTTTTTGCAACACTACCTGAACAAGTTGAATTAATATATTTAAAAAATAATCAAAGTTATACGCTTCCTGAATTAAAAAGATTAATTGAAATCCAAAAAAAGAAATTAGATTTAAAGATAGAATTTAAAAATATTTCTGAAATTTCAAATAACCCCAATACTAATTTAACAGAAGGAACTAAACTCCCATAATAACTAGCTCATAATTTTTAGGATAGACAAAGCTAAAAAAAAATAGTATAATTATCTCTAGTTAACAACTTTATTTTTAAAACAAGAGAGGAAGATTTTAATGAATAATAATAATGAGACTACGTCCATTGTTGCTTTAGGCGGCCTTGGCGAAGTCGGAAAAAATATGTATGTTGTAACCCATAATAATGAAATTTTAATTATAGATGCAGGAGTTATGTTTCCTGAAGATGACTTACTAGGTATTGATTATGTAATTCAAGATGTAACTTATTTAAAACAAAATGAAGACAAAATTAAAGGTTTAATTATAACTCACGGTCATGAAGACCACATCGGAGGCATTTCATTTTTATTAAATAGTGTTCATATACCTAAAATTTATACATCTAAAATTGCCGCTGACTTAATAACTAAAAAACTTACAGAACGAAATATTAATTATGCTAATTTAGAAATAGTAACAGAGGAAACCATTATTAAAACAAAATATTTTACCGTAGAATTTGTTGGTACAACCCACTCAATTCCTGGTTCTTTTGCTATAGCTATTCATACTCCAAATGGAACGATTTTTGAAACTGGAGACTTTAAATTTGATTTAACGCCAATCGGCCCGGTTGCTAATATTCATAAAATGGCTAAAATTGGTAGTAAAGGTGTAACTCTATTACTTAGTGATTCAACAAATGCTTTATCACCAGGATTTTCAAAAAGTGAATCGAGCGTTGATGAAGCTTTAAATGATATTGTTTCACGTCATTATGGTCGAGTTATAATTGCTACTTTTGCGTCAAATATTTTCCGTATTAAACATATTGTGGAAACATGTCGTAAAAATAATCGTAAAATTATTATCTTTGGTCGTTCTATGGAAACGAGTATTGAGCTTGCTGTAAATAATGGTTTAATTGAAGATAAATCAATTTTTATTGATAATAATCAAGCTAAAAGTTTAAAGAAAAATGAAATTTGTATTTTATGTACAGGAACTCAAGGTGAGCCCTTAGCTGCCCTTTCTCGTATTGCCAATGGTATTCATAAACAAATAACATTAATGCCTGATGATTTAGTTGTATTCTCTTCCTCACCTATTCCAGGAAATGCAGCTAGTATTAATAAAATAATTAATAAGTTATATTTAAAAGGTGTAAAAGTTTATACTAATAAAACATTTAATGATGTTCATACCTCAGGCCATGCCAAAGAAGAAGAATTAAAATGGATGTTACGTATTATTAATCCAAAATATTTTATGCCTATGCATGGTGAATATCGCATGTTAAAACAACATGGTGAAATAGCTATGTCTTGTGGTATACCAAAAAATAATATCTTTATTTGTAAAAATGGCGATGTTATAAACTTAAATAAAGGCATTGTTTCTCGTGGCGAGACCATTAAAAATGGTGATGTTTATGTTGATGGTTCACGCATTGGTGATATTGGCTCTCAAGTCATAAAAGACCGAAAACTTATGAGTAACGACGGTATACTAGTAACAATATTGAATATTAATACTTTAACTAGAAAACTATTAATAAAGCCTAATGTAACTACTAGAGGATTTATTATGGTTAATGAAAATCCTGAATTAATTAACAAAATCGAAAGAAAAATTACTGAAATAGTTAATAAATTTCTAAGTGTATCTATCTATAATTATACAGATTTAAAAAATCAAATAATTTTAGAACTATATCCTTATATAAATGAACTTACAGGACGTAGACCAATAATTTTACCAGTAATTATGGAAGTTAATCAAGCCTAAATTTAGGCTTTTTATTTGGCAATAAAAGGTTCTCTTAAACTACCGTTAAGGGTCCTTTCCATAAATTTGACTAATACTTTCTCCACAGGCAATATATATGTCGCTTCATCTTTACAATTTATAAATAAATTAGAAGTCTTTTTTATTTTTAATATTTTTTTTAACATTTTATCATTGGGCATAATACTAACTTTACCAACAAAATATAATTTATTATTTTTATATTCTCCTAATAACAAACTATATTTTTCTTTATTAAAAACTATCCCATGTACTAAAAATTTTGCTTTTTTAAAATTTTTAATTTTAATCCAATTATTAACTCTTTTATTTGGTATATATAAACTATTTTTTTCTTTAGCTACAATTCCTTCCATATTTAATTCTTTTACTTTTTTAAATAATTTAATACCATCATCAAATACTTTAGATTTTATAAAATAATTCGTATTATTATATTTTTCTAAAATTTTTTTTCTTTCTAATAATGGTTTTAACATTAAAGATTTATTTTCATACAAAATATCAAAAGCAATAAATGCAACTGGTTCTTCTTCCATTAAACTTCGAATTTTATTTTTATCTTTTAAATGTCCCCGAGCTTGCAATTTACTAAATGATGGTTTACCATTTTCTAAAGCTATAATTTCTCCATCAAAAATTACTTTTTTATTTCCTACTAATTCTTTAATTTTATTTAATTCTGGATATAAATTTGTAACATTTAAATTATTTCTACTTCTTATTTCAAGCTTATCGTTACCAACATATAAAAGAACACGATAACCATCATATTTTAATTCATATAAATAATTATTATCATTAAAAGGTTTTTCCGTTTCATTTAAAAGCATAGGCTTAATATCTTTGCTATTAAACATTTTTTAAACTCATTTCTAATGCTGTCATCAAATCTTTAATACTTTTTTCACTCTTTTTACTAGACTTTTTAATTGTTTTTCCATCTATTTTCATATCAATTGCTTTTTTAATTTTAGTTTGATATTCATCAATTAAATCTTCTGGTGTAAACTTAGTTTTTAAAGAATTAATTAATTCAACCGCTAAATCAAGTTCTTTTTTCGTATATTTAGCTTCCCCAACTGCCTCAGGTATTATTACCTCTTCTAAGAAATAAAGAGTATTCATTACCATAATACCATCGCTCAATCTTAAAACAACATAATAAAATTTAGTTCCAATCACCGTTTTAGCTAAAGCAACTTTTTTGGTTTTATCTAATGCATCTTTAAATAAACTATAAGCTTTACTCTTACTATTCACATTTACGACGTAACTTTTTTCAAAAAATACAGGGTCAATCTCTTTTAAATCAACGAAGCCCACTATTTCTATCGTTTTATCATCTTCACTTTTTAAATTATTAAACTCTTCATCACTTAATGTTATATATTTATCCTTCTCATATTCATAACCTTTAATAATATCACTTTGTTTAACCTCTTTTTTACAATGACTACAATACTTAACATATTTAATCCTTGAACCACACTTTTTATGCAATTGATTAAAAGATACATCATTATTTTTTATAATTGGATTAATCACCACAGGAATATTAACTAGCCCAAAAGAAATAGATGTTTTTTTCATAATTTTCACCATTATTATGGTACATAAAAAAGAAAAAAATATACTTTGTTCAAGTATACAATTTAATAATTTTTTTTAGTTCTAATAACTTTTTTTATTTCTTTAGCTATTTCCTTATCCGATAATTCTAAAACATCAACTATTTTAGCAAAAGTATCTATTAAGGGCATATTTAAATCATTTTCAATCCTAAAAATAGTTTTTCTATCTAACCCCGTCAATCTTTCTAAATCTTCTTGACTAAGATTTTTTCTTAATCTATATTCCTTTAACATAATATCATCTCAAAACAAATATACCAAAGTTGTCTCATATATACATTGACAAACTTGCCCCATTAAGTTAATATTATTATAGAGACAATATTGTCACAAATAAGATAAGGAGAAATACCAAATGGAATTTGAAGTAATAAGAAAAAGTCATAAAAAAGAAATAGTAATAGGAGTAAGTTTATTTGTAATACTAGCTATAGTATTAGTTGTAAGATTAACATTTGCCAAATATAATCTAGTAAAAAGTATTAAAATAGCTGAAGGAACTATTAATTATAAAGTACCAGATTTTAAAATAATGGCTATGTATAAAAATGATGGTAATGGTGATATTGAAATAAATACAATGCCAGATAAAGGATATACAATAAATGAGAGTAAAAGTTATTGTACACTTGATAATGTAAATAAAGATACTAAAGCAAAGCTTTATACAGATAAAGATGGACTACATATAAT
>CAPZYV010000020.1 GCA_948750805.1 uncultured Bacilli bacterium
GTAGGAGATAATAAAGCACTAGATGTCGAGGCAGCAGAAAAAGCCGGATTACAAACAATTTGGGTTCATCCATTAGGAGATGTAAAATCAGTTACAGAAATATCACCTGCTTTAATACGGAAATTAGAAAAATAAATAAAAAGAGGATAATTTAACAATTATTATGGTAAAGAAAGCGTATACTTTATTTACTATTTATTTACTATTTGTTATAATTATATAAGATAAAGGAGATTTTTATGAGACAAGAAGTTACAATGGATTTAATTGGAACTAAATTAGAAGTGCCTATTGTTGTTAATAACAAGGTTTTAGTAAATGAAGGAGTAGTGTTAACTGAGGCTTTAATCTCTAAATTATTAAAACTAAATATACATTATATAGATGTTGTAGCTGAAGAAGTTGCACCACAGAAAATGGAAAAGCCAAATACTGTTAGTAAGGAACTATGTAATAAAATAAGAAGTTCGTTAATGACCAATAATGTAGAAGAGATAAAAGAAGTGGCATCAGATATGGTATCATCAGTTTTAAGAATTTCTGATTTGGATGGTGGATTTTCAAATTTAAAATATGATTTAGAAACATTTAGCAATATAAATGAATTTGACCACGCTATTAGAGTTGCAATTTTTTCAATTATTTTAGCATATTTATATAATCAAAAACTAAGGAGCCAAATTATTGGAAATGGAGTAGTTTCAGGAGAAGTTAATATTGATGATGTAGCAATTGCTGCATTAATGCATGATGAAGGAATGAATAATTATAATCCAAGTGTATTAACTAAGATTTCTGACATGAAGAATAATTCTTATTATTATGATAAATTTCCAGGAATTATGAATGTACCTGATGATAGATTTGATGATAACTATATATCTCTTTATTCGTTTTGTTTACTTAGTGATTTGCCAGATTTATCACCAGAAGCTAAATTTATGGTTTTAATGTCGATGGAAACAGAAAATAATATGGGCCCATTAAAACCTATAGGATTTCGAAATAGTAAAGGAAATGTTGCTATGGGAGCTAAAATTATTAAATTCTGTAGTTTTTATGATAATTTTTTAGCTCATTGTTATCATACTGGAGAGTCTTTTGAAAATATTATATCTGTATTGGGCCAAGCAGCAACAACTGCTTCGGTTAATGAAGAGCTAGCAGATTTATTTTTAGCAAAAGTTCCTATATATCCTGTTGGAGCCAAAGTAATGCTTAGTGATGGAAGAGAAGCGATTGTTATAAAATCTTATACAGGTTTTACGTATTCGTCAAGACCATTAGTAGAATTAACTACAGGCGAATTTATTGACCTTAGATTCGCCACAACACTTACAATTGATTATGTATGTCAGGAAGAATCTTCACTAGAACAAGTAGTTGATGGTCAAGTAAAATCAACCGATAATGGTAGAAAATAAAACCAGAAGAAATTAATCTTCTGGTTTTTTATATATAGTTAGAAATTTATTGTAAAGATTAGTACATTTTTCCTTATCCATGGCTTTCTTATTTTTATATTGATTATTTATACCAAGTTTTTGATACTTTTCATCACGAAGTTTATGATAAGGGAGAAAATCAACTCGCTCAACATTTTTAATGTTTTTTAAAAATGCTGCTAAACCAAATAAATATTCTTCATTGTCCATAATATCAGGAACAATTACTTGTCTTATCCAAATTTTTTTATTATTTCTATTTAAAGCTTCTATAAACTTTAAACTCTCATCTCTTTTATAATTAGTAATTTCTTGATATCCTTCATCAGTAATATGCTTAATATCTAGTAAAACTAAATCAATATATTTTAATAATTCATCATAATCCTCAAGACCAACTCCCGCAGTATCAAGGGCAATATGGATGTTTTCTTTTTTTAAAATTTTAGCAACTTCTATAATAAATTTACTTTGAAGTAATGGCTCACCACCTGAGAAAGTTACACCACCATTATTTCTTTTAAAATAGGGTTTATTACGGATTATTTTTTTGGCTAGTTCTTCTGCTGTCATATTAGGTTTTAACATATGCCAAGTTTCCGGATTATGGCAATATTTACAGCGAAGTTTACAACCTCCTAAAAAGACTACGGTGCGAATCCCAGGGCCATCAACTAGCCCCATGGATTCGATTGATTCAACGTAACCTTGCATTATATTTTCTCATGGAAAGTTCTAGAAATTACTTCTTCTTGTTGTTTACGTGTTAATTTATTAAATCTTACTGAGTAACCAGATACTCTTATGGTTAAAAGGGGATACTTTTCAGGATTATTCATAGCGTCAATTAATAAATCACGATTTAAAACATTAACATTTAAATGATGAGCTCCTTGATGGAAATAGCCATCCATTAGACTAACTAAGTTGTCAATTTGTTCATCTTTACTAGCACCAAGAGAACTTGGGATAATAGAGAATGTGTTTGATACGCCATCTTTACAACAGTTTTCGTAGTCTAGTTTAGCTACAGAATTTAATGATGCAATAGCACCGTTTATATCTCTACCATGCATTGGGTTAGCACCAGGAGCAAAAGGAACACCAGCAGCTCTACCATCAGGAGTAGCGCCAGTTTTTGCACCATATACTACATTTGATGTAATAGTTAAAACTGACATTGTAACTTCAGCATCACGATAAGTTTTATGTGATTTTAATGCTTTAGAAATATATTCTGTAATTTCCTTAGCGATATCATCAACTCGGTCATCATCATTACCATATTTAGGGAAATTTCCAGTAATTTCAAAATCAGTTGTGATACCATCTTCATTACGAATAGGTTTTACTTTAGCATATTTAATTGCAGAAAGAGAATCAGTTGCTACTGAAAGACCTGCAATACCATAAGCCATATAACGATGAACATCAGTATCATGTAAAGCCATTTGGCCAGCTTCATATGCATATTTATCATGCATGTAATGAATAATATTCATAGCGTCGCTATATACTTTTGCAACTTTATCTAAAACATTGAAATAAGCTTTTTTAACTTTTTCATAATCTAAATATTCGTCTTCGATTTTTTCAACACCATCAAATACTTTAATGTTATGCATTTCATCAATTCCACCATTAATAGCATATAATAGTGATTTAGCTAAATTACAACGAGCTCCAAAAAATTGCATATCCTTACCAACTCTCATTGCTGATACACAACAAGCTATAGCATAATCACTTCCATAAATAGGACGCATTAAATCATCATTTTCATATTGAATTGCGTCAGTTTCAATGGATATTTTAGCACAATATTTTTTCCAAGCTTCTGGTAATTCTTCACTCCATAAAATAGTTATATTTGGCTCCGGTGAAGGATTTAAATTAGTTAATGTATGAACTATACGGTATGATGTTTTTGTTACTAAAGTATTACCATTATTATTCATACCACCAATTGAACAAGTTACCCAAGTTGGGTCTCCTGAAAATAATTCATCGTAATCAGGAGTTCTTAAGTGACGAACCATACGAAGTTTAATAACAAAGTTATCAATCATTTCTTGAGCATCACTTTCAGTTATAATACCAGCATCAATATCACGTTTTATATAAATATCAAAGAAAGCATCAACGCGTCCAAGAGACATAGCTGCACCATTATTTTCTTTAACGGCTGCTAAATAAGCAAGATAAGTCCATTCGATAGCTTCTTTGGCATTATTTGCAGGTTTAGAAATATCAAAACCATATTTAAGAGCCATTTTCTTAATTTCTTCTAAAGCACGATATTGCATTGATATTTCTTCTCTAGTACGTATCGAATTTTCATCTATTTCTTGATATTTATTATCCCACTCATTTTTCTTATTCTCCATTAAATAATCAATACCATATAAAGCAACTCTTCTATAATCACCAATAATACGACCACGACCATAAGCATCAGGAAGTCCAGTTAAAAGTCCAACATGACGAGCAGTTCTAATATCTTTGGTATAAGCATCAAATACTCCTTGATTATGAGTTTTTCTAAATAGATTAAAATATTTATCAACTTCTGGATTTAACTTATAACCATAAGCTTCTAAACTTTGGTAAACCATTCTAATACCACCATAAGGATTAACAATCCTCTTAAATGGAGCATCAGTTTGAAGACCAACAATAACATCATCTTCAGGACAAATATATCCAGCTTCAAAACTATTAATTCCTGACATATTATCAGTATCAATATCTAAAACATGTTTTTTAGTTTCCTCTGCATATAATTCTTCATATTTAGCCATTATTTTATCAGTTTTAGGAGTAGTACCCACTAAAAAAGATTCATCACCTTCATATGAAGTATAGTTTTTATTAATAAAATCTTCGACATCGATTTTATTACACCAATTTCCTTCTTTAAAATTTTTCCAATATTCTTTCATTTATTATTTACCTCCTTAACAATTTTAGCATTTTAAGTACTTTTAAGCAAGTAAATTCATACTTAAAATCATTTTACTTTTATTTTTTCTAGTGTTATAATATGTAGCAAAAAAGAGGGGGTGACTCTAATATTAATGACAAATATTGTATTTGAAACTTTTACCGCGTTAAATGAATTTTTAAAACAAATCCCTTTTTTAGGAAAAGGCAATGAAGGCTCTTGCTATTTATATAAAGATGATTGGACTTTGAAAATTTTTAATGAAAATTATTTAGAATATTTAGCTAATAGTGGTAAAGATATTTTAGCTTATAAAAATTTACATATAAGAGGATTTAGTTTTGCAAAACATCTTATATTTGTCAAAAATGAATTAGTAGGAGTTCTATCTCCCTTTATTAAAGGTTTAAATATTGAAGAGTCACCTCTTGTTTATAAACCTATTGATGATGTAGTTGTTGCTAGCTCTGCTTTAGTTATTGGTATCAATATTATTACCATTTTAGGTATAGAAGCTTTTGATACATGGACGGAAAATATTATTTATCATCATAGAACTTTAGGTGTTATTGATACTACCAATTTTTGTGATTTTGAAAGAAAAAAGAATCATTTAGAAACTAATTTTATCCATGTTATGAAACCAGTTATTAATTCTGCTTTAGGGCTTGCTATAATAGAACCTAAATCTTTTTACTATATCCTTCAAGATAAAATAGGAATAAAAGCCTTTTTAGATAAAACTAATAGTAGATATAAGAACTATGATGAGGATATAGATTTACTTCAAAATCCTGGAGTGCTATTATTAGGTATCAAAGAAGAATTAGAAGAATTTATTGAGACACCTCTAACTACTTTTAGTGATGCTAAAGAACCTTTACAAAGAAAACTAGTAAAATAAAACAAAGGAGAAAAAATGGAACACTTAAGATTTAAAACATATGAAGATTTAAACAGATTTTTAGCTAAACTAAATTATATTGGCTCAGGTACCCAAGGAAACTGCTATTTATATAAAAATAAATGGACTTTAAAAGTCTTTCATAGTTATATCGATACTGAACGTTTATTACAATTTCAAGATTTAAATATTGAAAGTTTTTCTTTTGTTAAATATTTAATATATGTTGGCGATAGAATAGTTGGCGTTATAGCACCTTTTGTAAGAGGAAAAAACATTGAAGAATCTCCACTTTATCTCGAAAAAATTAATGAAGTTATAAATGCTAGTTCCATTTTAGCATCAGATGTTGAAGAAATTTCTTATTTAGGTATTTATGCTTGGGATACTTTTGAATCCAACATAATTTATAATCATGGAAAATTAGGAGTTATTGATACCCTTAAGTTTTATATAGAAAAAAAATGTAACGTTTTACCTGGAAATATTTCTGAAGTTTTGAAACCAGTTATTAATTCTAGTTTAGGCTACCATTATATTGATAATGCTTGGGGAATAGATAGACTGAGAATAAGACAATTTTTAGAAAAAACTAACAGCAGATATAAAGGCTATAATGAAGATAATGATTTGCTTCGAAATCCTGAAGTACTATTATTAGGTATCAAAGAAGAATTAGAAGAATTTATAGATATCCCCATTATTACTTTTGGCGATGCTAAAGAACCTTTAAAAAGGAAGCTTACAAAACCAGAGTTATAGAGTATGATGATTTTACATTATAAATATTTTAAGGTATAATATATTTGGTGATGTATTAATGGAAGTTATAATAGGTGATAACTTAATAAATGTCATAATAATTCGTAAAAAAAATAAAAATATTTATTTTAGGTTTGATAAAGACTTAAATTTAGTTGTAACAGCTAATATTTGGGTAAGTGAAAAAGAAATTTTAAAACTTATTAAAAAAAATGAAACTTCTTTATTTAAAATGTTAAATAAGTCAAAAAAAAATAAGGAACGAGCTAACGAATTTTGGTATTTAGGTAATAAATACGAAATAGTTTATGATAATACTGTAGACGATATTGAATTTAATAATGGTATTATTACTGTAGTAAATGAAACTTCATTAAATAAATTTATTAAAGAAAAAATTATAGAGATATTTACTTTTGAAGTAGAGGAACTTAAAAAAGTTATTAAAACTCCAAAGTTTACTTTAAAATTTCGTAAAATGAAAACAAGATGGGGAGTTTGTAATTATAAAAGTATGACTATAACTTTAAATACCGAATTAATAAAATATAAAAAAGAATTATTAAGATATGTTATTGTCCATGAAATGTGTCATTTCTACCATCATAATCATGGCAAAGAGTTTTGGAACATGGTTAGTCTGTATTATCCTAATTATAAAATTGCTAGAAAGGAGCTTAGAAGCTAATGAATATTGAATCAGTAAATAATCAAAGAGTAAAAAATTGGCTTAAATTAAAAGATAAAAAATATCGTGATAAAACTAATACCTTTTTAATTGAAGGAGACCATTTATTAAAAGAAGCTTTAAAAAGAGATTTAGTTTTAGAAATAATAGCTTTAGATGAGAGTTTTAAAGAGTCAGGAATCCCTTTTTATCTTGTAAGTACACCAGTTATGAAAAAATTAACTAATCAAGTATCTTATAGTCCTGTAGTCGCAGTGGTAAAAAAATTAGAACCTAAAAATATTAGTGGTAATGTTTGTATTTTGGATAATATTCAAGACCCAGGTAATTTAGGTGCCATAATTAGAAGTGCTGTTGCTTTTAATATAGATAGTATTATTTTAAGTAATGATACAGTTGATTTATATAATGATAAAGTAATAAGAGCTAGTGAAGGTATGCTATTTAATGCTAATTTTATTAAAGGAAATTTAAAAGAAATTATTCCTGATTTAAAAAATAAAGGTTATAAAATATATGGAACTAATGTAAATAATGGTGACCATTTAAAAAATATAGACTTTTCGCTAAAAACTGGTATAATAATGGGCAATGAGGGCCAAGGAATGAAGAAGGAATTGGAAAAATATTGTGATAATATGATAAATATTCCCATAAGTTCGGAATGTGAGTCCCTAAATGTAGCAGTCGCTACCAGTATCATTTTTTATGAAATAAATAGATAGGATAGGAGTTTATAAAATGGGGATGGGTTGTAGTTTTCCTGAATTAGATGTTTTTATAGTAGTAAAAGATTATTTAATAGGTCAAGATTGGGAAGATGTTATTATTAACAGAGTAATACTTGATAATGGCGATGTTGAATTTATTGTTTTTTTAAAAAGTGGTGAACAAACTTTTATGAAAACTTTAAGTAGAACAGATTTTGAAGAATTAATTCTGGCAGCGTACGCTAAAGATTGGATAGTTAATATTATAGTTAATGAATGGGCTGATACCATAGATTATTCTTTTAGTTCAAAGATTGAAATATTAGCTAGATAATAAATATATTTTTAAATAAAAAGGTGGTCATATGGATTATATCTTTATAGGTAAAATTGTTAATACTCATGGTATTAAAGGTGAAGTAAGAATATTAAGTGAGTTCGATAAGAAAGAACTTGTTTTTAAAAAAGGTTTTAATATTTATATTGGTAGTGAACATGAAAAAAAGGTCATTAATAGTTATAGAGTTCATAAAAATTATGATATGGTTACTTTTATAGGTATAAATGATATAAATGATGTTTTAAAATATAAAGGTTCTAAAGTATATATTAATAGAAATGATTTAAATTTAAATGAAAATGATTTTTTGGTACAGGATTTGATTAATTTAAAGGTTATCTCTGGTAATCAACCTTATGGTATAGTTAAAGATATTATGCAAAATAAAGCTAATATATTGCTTCAAATCGAAAATAATGCTAAAATTTATTATATACCTTATGTTAAAGAATATATTAATGAAGTAAATATCAAAAAAGGTTTTATTATAATAGAAAGGGCTAAAGAATTTTATGAGATTTGATATTCTAACACTTTTTCCTGATATAATAAAAGCTTATATCAACGAAAGTATTATTAAAAGAGCCATTGAGACTAATAAAATAGAAGTTAATGTTATTAATATTAGAGACTTTACATTACTTAAAAATGGACAAGTTGATGATACTCCATACGGTGGAGGAAGAGGTATGGTGCTTATGTGTGAACCTGTAATAAGAGCGATTGAATCAGTTAAAAGTAAACAATCAACAGTATATTTATTAACTCCTCAAGGTAAAACTTTTTGTGATAAAATGGCTAGTGAAATTGTTAATAAAACTAAGCATTTAATATTAGTATGTGGCCATTATGAAGGGTTTGATGAGCGAATATTAAACTTTGTTGATGGTGAAATAAGTATTGGAGACTATGTTTTAACTGGAGGAGAATTACCAGCGATGGTTGTACTTGATACCATTTCAAGATTTATTCCAGGGGTAATTCAAGAAGAATCGTTTATAAATGATTCATTTAAAGATAATTTATTAGATGCTCCTGTATATACTAAACCACGAGAATTTAGAGGTTATGTAGTTCCTGAAATATTATTAAGTGGAGACCATAAAAAAATTGATGAATATCGTAAAAATGAAAGATTAAGAGTAACTAAAGAAAAAAGACCAGATTTATTAAAGTAGGTGAAAATATGACTAGTTTTATAATAAAAGAAATGAAAAATAATTTTAAAGTTATAAATAATTTTTATGATTTTAATGGTTTTAAATATCATTTTTCAAATAAATGTTCTTTAGGTGTAGATACTATAATAATAGCTAGTCCTGATATAATAGGGGGATTAATAAAATCTAGTTTTAATAAAAAATATAAAAGAATTTTAGAATTATATCTTAGTGTTATAAATCCTGAAGATGAAGATTCAGATGGTAATCTAATAATTGCTTTAGATGAAATAGCACGTCTTAGAGCAATTATAATTAATAAATATCAAAATATCATAAAAAAAGAAGATACTGCTAAGCTTCTTAATAAGCTCAAATTGATAGAAAATGAAATAAGAACTAAATTAATTGATTTTAGACTTATAAAAGAGCAAGAACTTGTTAATACTAATGAAGAAGAGCATGTAAAAAGTAGATAATTAATACTTGAAAAAAATTTTAAAATAGTTTATAATGATTAACAGCTAGTAGTTATGACTCCGTAGCTCAGCTGGATAGAGCAATCGCCTTCTAAGCGATCGGTCGCGTGTTCGAATCACGCCGGAGTCACCATTTTATAAATTAAGCCTTTATTTAAGGCTTTTTTAAATACTACAATTAATATTTTATTTCCTATTTAAAGTATCTAAATTAGCAAAACAATAGAAAAAGTGTGTAAATATAATTAATTTAAACACTTTTTTTTAAACTTGTAATAATTTCATTATCAACTTTAAATACTACATCATCAACATCAAATGTATCTTTTAAAGATAGAGCAATCGAATATTTTACTTCTTCTTGAATATTTTTTTCATTAAAATCTTCAAATATCTGATTATTAAAACTAAGATAAATTTGATTTTCTAATGTTTCATAATTTAAAAGTTCAACACTTGATGCTAAATAACTGATTAAATTAGTTTCATAAATTGGTGAACTCTTTAACTCATTAATAATTATTTCTATTTTATTATTATTGTTATTATCAACTTTAGTAACGGGAACATAATAAGAAATGTTTTCTTCTTTACCAATATAATAAATAGTTGTTTTAGTAAGATTTTTAATATTAGTTATATCATATAGTTTATTTATTCCAAATTCTCTATTTAAAGTATTAGGAAGTTTCATATTGGTTTGAGGTAAGTATTCTAATTTTTCATTATCAATAAAAATCATAATTTCTTTAATTCCATCTATTTCTGTTAAAGTATAAATTAAAGATTCAATTAGTTTTTCTTCTAGTTCTTTTGAAATATTTAAAAATTCTTTAGAAAAATTTATTTTAAGCAATTCTTTATCGAGATTTAAACTTAAAATTTTTGTATTTTGGGGAATTATTGCTTTAAAGTTTTCAGGGATATATTCATTTTTTTCGCTACCTATTGTTAAAGCCTCAATTAGCTCTTTAGCTTTTGCTAAAGAATCATTATTTTTAGTTGCAAGTGTAGTTCTTACTAGGTAGTTATCTTTATTAATTAAATAAATAGGACTTTTATTAAGCGAAATATAATCAACTGTCGTTTTAATATTATTTAATGAATTATTATTGGGAAAAAAATAAAGAATACTTGTAATAATAAGAGCAAGAGTAGAAACCATAATTCTTCTTAAAGCGCTTTTCTTAAGCATAATATCACCTAATTAATATATACGAATAAGTTATGTATTTTAGAATTAAAAAATCTCCAAATGGAGATTAATTTATAAACTAATTTCGCCTAATTTTAGTAGTTCAACTACGGCACAAGCTCGCCCTTTAACTTCTAATTTTTGCATAGCATTAGAAATATGATTTCTTACGGTTTTTTCACTTATCTGTAAAGTTTTCGCTATTTGGTCAGTTGATTTATTTTGAACTAGTAAAGTAAATATTTCTTGTTCTCTTTTAGTTAAAATATTTCTTTGCACGTGTATCTTCCTTTCATATTTATATACATCTAATGTATTTTATGAAGAGACAGTGCATTTGGTTATTTAAAGGGCCTAATTTCCAAATTTTACTGTGATATACATATCTTTTTCAAATAAATTTTGGACACTTCTTATGATATTATTAGCAAGTTTAGTATCATGCTTTGTACTAGCTATTGTAATATTTACATTATTATCATTTATTTTTACGTAAGCATCTAAACTATAAGTTTCTTTAATTAATTTTACTATATTTTCTTTTACACTTTCATTTTTATTAATATTTTGTAATTCCTCATAAGCATTATTTTTTTCTTCTAAAGAGGAAGTAGCATTTAAAAGTGTATTTTGTAATTCTGTCATTTTTGTGACCAATGCTTCTTCATCTGCAACTTTCAGAGCAACTAAAGTATCGTTTTCGCTAATTACGACTTTCGAAGCTTCATTATTATTGCTATTTACATTAAGAGTAGCTAAAGTATCATCGGACATAGTAAGATAATAAATACTTAGAACCATAATAAGAGAAAACAGTGTTATAAACCATAAATTTTGTTTGTTAATCATAAAATTATCCTTTCTTGTTCTAATAGATTATATTGTTATAAAAAATAAATATGATTAAAAAAGTAGTTAAATTAATAAATAAATGTTATAATTAATTAGAGGTATATTATGAAAGAAATTTTAGTATATGGTTTTATGATATTTTTTCTTTGTTCCTTTTTTGGCTATTTTATAGAAGTAGGATGGGTATTTCTTGGTTCAAAGAAATTAGTAAATAGAGGATTTTTATGTGGACCAGTTATTCCCATATATGGATTTGGAGCACTTCTTATTTTATTTTGTTTATTAAG
>CAPZYV010000021.1 GCA_948750805.1 uncultured Bacilli bacterium
ATTTTATCTATTCTAACAACTAATATTATAGAAATCTTGTGTAAACTTATAAGTGATATATTATTCTATCATTAGCCACTTCAATAGGTTTTAGATGGATTATTAATTTCTATATGAAACTATTTTGTAAATTTTAAATTATCATAAAATTTTTATTTAAATAAAAAAGTGGAGCCTTTCGGCTCCTTCAGGGGGTTTTGGTTGACTCACTTTCACATTAAGTCGTAAAAGTGACTCGGACATGACGTTTATCATGTCATAATAATCATATTATGTTTTTAGATTTTTGTCAATTACATTTATTAAACTTTTTACATTTAATTTAATCTTTCTAATTCTTTAATTATTTTATAATATGACATATTGTTTTTATAAGCTCCAGAATTTAGATATTCTTCACTATCATTTTTAGCTTGCATCATTATTTTTAAATCAGTTTTTAGATTGGCAATTTTAAAATTTTTGACACCACTTTGACGTATACCAAATAAATCTCCTGCACCTCTTAGTTCTAAATCACGTTCAGCGATATAAAAGCCATCATTGCTTTCTTCTAAAACTTTTAGTCTTTCGATTTCATTATCACTTATTAAATAACAATAGCTATCAAAAGAGTTTCTGCCAACTCGTCCTCTTAATTGATGTAAAGTAGCAAGACCAAATCTTGAAGCATCAAATATAACCATAATAGTCGCATTTTTAACATCTACGCCTACTTCAATAACAGTAGTAGATATTAATATTTTAGTTTCATTGTTTTTAAATCTTGTCATGATTTCATCTTTTTCTTTTTGTTTTAATTTACCATGTAATATTTCAATAGGAATAACATTTTTATAAGCTAAATTAAATTTTTCTTTTAATGTTTCAATACTTTTTAAATCTAACTCTTCATTGTCATCAATTAATGAAGCAACAACATATACTTGATGACCATTTTTTATTTCTTGTAAAATATGGGTTAGAACCTCTTTTAAATCACTATATTTTTTTATTTTAGTTATTATTTCTTTTCTTCCACTTGGTTTTTCTTTAATAAAAGAAACATCTAAATCACCATATAATGTTAAAGCATAGGTTCTTGGTATAGGAGTTGCACTCATGTAAAGAGCATCTGGTACTTCCCCTTTACTTTTTAAAATTTCTCTTTGTTTTACACCAAAACGATGTTGCTCATCGGTAATAACTAAGCCTAAACGGTAAAATATTACACTTTCTTCTATAATGGCATGCGTCCCAATTAATATATCTATATCTCCATTTATAAGTTTATTTTTTACATTATCTTTTTCTTTTTTGGTCATACTTCCTACTAATAAAGCAATATTTAAATTATTAGTTCGAAAATAATTCATGGCACTTTCAAAATGTTGTCTTGCTAAAACTTCTGTGGGAGCCATTAAAACACTTTGGTAACCTGCTAATGAGTTAGCATACATAGCTATAAAACTTATAATGGTTTTGCCACTTCCAACATCTCCTAAAACTAAGCGATTCATTTTTTTAGTACTTTTTAAATCATTAATAATTAATTTTAAAGCTTCATTTTGACTATCGGTCAATATAAATGGTAAAGATTTTACAAATTTATCAATTTCGTTTTTATCAATTATTTTTTCTTCTTTTAAAAGATTTTTATTATCTTTTTTCATATAATTTATCTTAAACATAAATAAAAATAATTCTTCATATTTAAAATAAAGACTCGATTTTTTTATTTCTTCAAATGTTCGAGGCCTATGAATCATCCTTAATGCTTCTAACTTACTTACAAAGTTATATTTATCTATAAAACTGTCTGGAATATATTTAAAAACCTTTTTGGTATCCATTAAGGCATTATCTATTATTTTACGCATTTCACTGGCTTTTATATTTTTATTAGTATGATATATAGGGACTATTTCTTTTTTACTCAATGCAGTTAATTTAATATCATCACAGATAAATGTATTTTTTTTCTTATCATATTTACCAACTAATGTTATAGTGTTTCCTATTTTAATATGAGGACGTAAAAAAGCTCGATTAAAAATTACAGCATACATTGATTTATTATTATGAGTACAGCGAAATTGAAGTTTATTAAAGTTTCTTTTGATATAAGCTGTTGTAGCAGCTGTTTCTGGAATTACATTGATGGCTATTCTTTCTCCATTATAATCATCATTTAAATTTATAGGTTCAAAAATATCATATCGATAAGGATAATTTTCTAATAAATCTTCCATGGTATTTATATTTAACTCTTTTAAATTCTCAAGCATTTTAGGACCTACGCCTTTAATATCACTTAATTCCATATCGATTACCTCTTTAATAATTATAACATGCAAAAAGAAGAATTTCTATTTTATTCTTCTTTATTGTTAACTATCTTTTTAAATAATACTTTAATGGAAACCGATTGTCTTCCTAAGGAATCATAACTTTTTTCCAAAACTTCTTTTTTCACTTTAATATTTTTTTCGTTTTTTAAAGGGTCATTTAGATAATAATATTCTTCATCATATCCAGTTAGGACAACAACATGTTCATTTTTAGGATAAGTATAAGTTTCACTTTTATCGTAACTAGTCCAAGTAAATATTTCTTTAGCTTCATGATAATCTATGGTAATCCATATTAAAGATGGTCCGTTATATGCTAAATTTTCTAAAGGTTCTATATTAGTTTTTAAATTAGGAGCTAAATCAGGATTTTTTTCAGCTAATATTTTATTAATAGTTTTTGCTATAACTATATCGAAACATCCCCATCCACCTGTTTCGCTTTTAGGGTCACCAGCGTAAAATAAAGCTGGATTAGGTCCATATCTAGTTCCATTTTCTATATATATTTTATCTTTTGGCAAGTAGTTAAAAAATTCTTCTAGTGTAATATCTATACCATAAAATTTAAGAAGCATAACAGCTGATGCTGCTTCACAACCATTAGGATAATCTGGCAATTGACTAATTAAAGGGACATCATAAATCTCTTTTTTATTTATATATTTATCTTCTAAAAACTTATTTTCTGCTATATTAGGATATTCATATATATAGTTGTTTTTTTCATATCTTTTTATGCTGTTTGTAAGTATTAATTGATTGCTATAATAGTCATTAGTAAGAGGTGGAATAAGCGAGTTTTTTACCCGCTTTATTTCTCTATTATATATTTTGTACCAGCAAAAATTAGTACCTAATATAATTAGCACTAAGCTAATAAATATTATTTTATCTTTTTTTAATTTCAATTTAATCCCCCATTATTTTTTTATTTTTTCTTTTTCTTCTTTTTATCATCGGCAAATAAGTCATAAATTTCTTCAGTATCTTCTGTAACTTCAGTTATTTTATTATTTTTTACTTTTATTTCTTTTACATCAACATCTTTTTCCGCTTTTTTCTTTTCTTCTGCATTTTCATTTGATTTAGTATTATTTTGTTTCTTTTTATTTTTAACTTTATTTTCAGCTTCTGTAATCTTTTTAACTTCATCTACAACATCATTTAATTTTCTCGTTGCTTCAATTTTAGCTTCTTGTTTTTGTAAAAATTTATTAAGTTTTTTTTGTTTTCTTTTTAAGCTATGAAGTAGACTAAAAATTATAATTAACATTACTACTAAAGCACTAGCAAAAGTTATAATTATATATGTATAATTCTTAATAGTTTCTTTAGTATCATTAATATATGTTTCATCGAATTTTTGAGCAGTTTTATTAACAGTATCATATAAATATAAATCTGTTTTACCATCAGCAAGATTAATGGCATTAATTACAACAAATTTACTATCTTCGCTATATTTATATGCATCATATTTTTCATTGTTAATTGTAACTGTAGTTTTTATTAAATCAAGTTTTTTTGTAAAAGAGGTCGGAACTAGCATATTGCTATTTAAACTCATTTCTTGATAAAATTCATATTTATCATTTTCATATTTAAACAAAGATATAGTGCCAAAAGAATCTTTTAAGCCAACTAAAGTTATTTTAGCTGCTTCATTAACAAATCCTGGAATATCATATCCTTTAATTTTTACCGTTGTTTCTTTAAACGTTGTTGGAGTTGTTAATAATGAAGCATTTTTGATTACAGTATAGGTTTTATTATCAACGGTTACATTAATCGGATTTTGGTCTTCAACATTTATAATAACTTTATAAGTTCTTTCGCTTCCGTTTTGCGCTGTAACAATAATTGGTACTGTATTTAATCCTTCTGATACTTCTATTTCGCCTGTACCACTAACTGATGATTTAGCATCATTAGCAACTGCTTTTATATTTACTTTTTCTGTACCAGTTGGTACATTAACTTTATATTCAAGAGTTTCTTTATTAAATTGAGGTTCTAAGTTATATCCTTCTATACTGATACTTTTTAAATAATTATCTTTACTAAAGGTAGCTTCTAACTCTTTTTGTGTCATTATTTTTATTGTTTTACTTGATGATGATAAGCTCATTTCATTAATATTGGCATAATCATATGCAAGGTAGCTTCCAACTGAGATAATAGTACTTCCTTTTTTCAATGCTTTAAAAGAAAAAGTATACGTTTTCTTTTTTGTCCCAGTTGGCGATGAATTAGCCATCATAGTACCATTAGATTCTGCTGAACTACTTAATAATTTTAAATAATTTTTATCATAATTTAAATCCATTTGCCAGGAACCAATTGATGTTGAGCTTGATAAGGTAACTGTTACTGTTACTCTATTATTTTCAACAACAGTGGATGGACCACTAACAGTTATTTTTCCACTGGCAGCATTTGCTTTAATAGGTACTAAGAGTACTGCTATTAAAAATACTAATACTAAGTTAATTTTTTTCATTTCTTTTTATCCTTTCATTGTTTTATAGTATAATTACCTAAAATTTGTCTTTGAATTTCGAGTAAATCTTTAGCATTTATTATACCATCGCCAGAAGTATCCCCAGCTAATTTATATTCATTATTAAAATTGTATGTTCCTAAAATATTTCTTTGAACTTGAAGTAAATCTTTGGCATTTATTATACCATCGCCAGAAGTGTCCCCATGAATAACTACTGTATAAGTTTTTTCTTCGCTGTTATTTTTGATAGTTACTTTGTAACCAGTACCGATAAGTCCACTACTTACGCTTTTATCATCGGCATTAGTTATTGTTATATGGCCATTGCCTGCTATAGATTCTAAATTATTTTTAATTGTCTTTATTTCTGTATTTGGTTTTATACCTTTAATATAAGAGTTTGATACTTTATAACCTGCAGATGTTATTATAGTAGGAATTGACGTTTTACTTGGTGATGATGATGAATTATTTTCATCGTCAACCGCACCATTTCCACTATTATCAATTGTTTTGTTCATATTTTTATAAACCGGGATATAGAAGGCAAAGGCACTATCAAGTAATCCCATATTCTTATATGTATTATATGTTGTACTTGATTCGCTTGAAGGTGCTGCTAAATTTGTCATATATTGGTTTAAATATAGATTATTTGGAGCCGTAGGTGCGACATTAAATTTCTGTAAATATGAAGTAAATTGACCTTTATTTAAATAATTATTTACAAGAAGTGATGCCCCTCCTTTTATAGCATTAAATGGAGTATTCCAGCCTCTATTTTTGGCATATCCTAAACCACACGAAACAATTGTATTAGAACATGAGCTAGTAACACCTATATTATAAAAATTATAATAGCCATAGTATTTTTTGTCATTACCAGTATAAACACCACTATATAAACTATATAAAGAAGTACCTGTTCCAAGTTCTTGATACATTCTTGATGCTAATGAAATTGGATTTATATCTAATTCTTTTCCAGCTGTATTAGTTAAACCTGAGAAATCCACATTTTTACCGATATGATATTTATAAAAAGAGGCTTTTGATAACATTTTATTTATTGCTGTTGTATAAGAAGAGGAAAGCGCTGCTTCATATTTTAAATATTCAAATTGAAAAATATAGTTTTCTGTTAAAAAGTTTCTTGGGTCCATATAGAAAGCTACAGCTTTTTGAGAAGCTCCTTTAAATGGTCCTTCATCAACATGGCATGTAGGGTCAATAAATGAAGAATTAGATGTTGCAATTTTACTTTTTCCACAAGAACTTTCTTTTTCAACTGCTATACTCCACTCTAAATTAGTTGAAATAGCTTTAAATGTCCAATTAGGATGCTTATCTTTAAGTTCACATAAACCTTTCCAATAACTAGATGGAAAACCTGCTTTTTCCATTTCTTTTTCGCATACACTATTTGCTGTAGAGTCATCAGTTTCATTTTTATCAACTCGTACATAACTACTACAAACATATGCTTTTTCATTATTATATTCAATTTGATACCATCCAGCATCACAATTTCCATTTTGTTCTTCATCAGCAATTATTTCAGTACTCATTAAATTATATGTACTTCCTACACTTCCCGTTTTTAAAGTAGAATATTTAGTAGATGGCCCTTTTCTAATATTTACATTATTTAATAAAACAACATATTTAGTTTCAGCATTAGTTGGCATTATTAGACAAAAAAAGACAAAAATAAAGATTAAAAATAGTTTTAACTTATTATTATTCTTCATATTATCACCTACTTATATTACTATAATTATATAACATATATAGTAGTAGCTCAAGAAAGTATAAGAAAGTATTAGTAAATATATTGTAAATACATTAATTGTTGAAAGTAAACACAATATATTATATAATATAATTATATATAAAATATAATAAAAGATAGGGTTGGAATATGAAAGTATTAATAAATAAATTAAAGAAAGCTAATAAATGCTTTTTAACAGTCTATATAATAACATTTATAGCATATATAATAAGCTATATACTACTTGTAAATAATTTAATAGGATTAACTGGAATAGAAACAGTAATTAGATTTATTGTAATTGGCTTATTTGGAGGATGGTTAATCGCTTATTTAATATGGAATTTAATTAATCTAATACTTAAAAGACATATAACTATAGCGATTACTACATCTTTAACTATTATCTTTGTAGTATTATTTAGTTTTATTAATTATTATATTAATGTAATTTATACTGGTATTGGTAATTTAACTGAATCAGAATATGTTACTTATACTTCTAATTTAATAGTTTTAAATAATACTAAGTTAAATAATAATAGTAAATTAGGTATGATTAATAGTACTGATGATATTGAAGGTAATGTACTAGCTAAGGAATTAATTAAAAATGAAAATTTAGATGATTTAGAAATAGTATCTTACTCTAGCTATTATGAAATGGTATATGATTTATTAAATAAAGAAGTTGATGGAATATTTTTAAATTCAAATTATAAAACTATTTATGATAGTGATGATTTTGCTGGGTTAAATGATTCAACTATTTTATATACTTTTAGTAAAAAAATGAAAAATCAAGATACTAATATTACGAGTAACAAAAGTTTAAAAGAACCTTTTACTATTTTACTTTTAGGCGTTGATTCAACTAGTGGAAATATTGATTCAAGTTCTTCATTTAATGGTGATACTTTAATGCTTATTACTTTTAATCCTAAGACATTAAATGCGACAATGTTTTCTATACCAAGAGATACTTATGTACCAATTGCTTGTAATAATAATCGCTATGCTAAAATAAACTCAGCGGCAGCTTATGGGACAAATTGTGTTATTGATACAGTAAAACAGCTTACAGATGTTGATATTGATTATTATGTTAAAGTTAATTTTAAAGCGGTTGTCGATTTAGTTGATGCTTTAGATGGTGTTGATGTTGATGTAGAACCTCCTACATATAAAGCTTTTTATAATGCTTATAATGGACGTGTTTGTGAGCAAAATTCGTTAAGACAAAAAGGTGAACATTTAGTTTGTATGGATACTGGTATGCAACACTTAAATGGTGAACAAGCATTAGCTTATGCTAGATGTCGTCATGCTTATTTATTAAGTGATATAGCTAGAAATAAGCATCAACAACAATTGATAGAGGCGATTGCTAAAAGAATTGCTAATCCATCTAATATTAATAGAATTGAAGAGCTTTTGAATGCTGTTACTAACAATTTAGCAACAAATATGTCAAAAAATCAAATTTTATCTTTATATGACGTTTTAAAAAATATGGTATTAAAATCTTTTGGGGATGGAGACTTCTTATCAATCCAAAAAACATATTTAGAGTGGTATAATTTATCTGTTAAGTTAAGCAATAACGGTATTGCAACTTCGGCAGTTGGTTATTATCCTGATTCTTTAAAAGCAATAATTAATTTAATGAAAGCTAATTTAGAATTAGAAGAAAAACAAATTGTTAAAACTTTTAGTTTCGATGCTAATGAAAACTATAAAACAAAAGTTACAGGTCAAGGAATAACAACTGGTGGAAAACTTGAAGTTATGCCAAACTTTATTGGTTCAAGCGTTAGTGAAGTAGAGGCATGGGCTAGTGAACGAGGTATTGTTTTACATAAAGAATTTGTAGATAGTAATAGTAAATATTATAATCCTAATGTTAATGCTGGTTTAGTAGCAAATCAAAGTGTTAGTATGAAAGTATTAGTTTTAAATGTAAAAGAACTTACTATTTATATAAATGAAGCTTCTAATAATAATTTAGGTGGAAATACACCAAATACTGATAATCCAAACGATAATAAAAATGAAGATAATCAAGATAATAATCAGAATACTGATAATCCTTTAGATATAATTTTACCTAATGATGATGAACAAAATAAAGAAGACTAGTTATAAATCATAATTAGTCTTCTTTTTTGCTGATATTTATAGCGGCTGTTGCCCCTTCACTTGCAGCATTTATAATTTGATAAATACTCTTTTTTATGACATCCCCCGATGCATAAACACCTTTTATATTAGTTTCATTATTATCATCAACGACAATATATCCATCTTCTATTTTTAATTCTGTATTTTTTAGGAAAGGCGTGTTAGGAATAAAGCCAATATATATAAACATACCACTAACTTTAATTTCTCTATCCTTTAATTTTAAGCCACAAAGTTTATTATCATTAGTAATAAGGTTAATAACATTGTTATTAGTTATAATCTCAATATTTTTAATATTTTTAATTTGTTCTTGTAAAGTACTTTCAGCTCTAAATTCTGCTCTTCTGTGGATAAGATATACTTTATTAACAATTTTAGATAAATATATAGCTTCAGATAAGGCACTTGAACCCCCACCTATAATTGCTACATCTTGATTTTTAAAGAACGCTCCATCACATAAAGCACATGTACTAATTCCATGACCAAGATATTTCTCTTCATCTTTGATTCCAAGTAATCTAGGCTTTCTTCCACTTGCAATTAATAAATATCTACTTTGATAAACATTATTTTTAGTTTTTACAGTTTTAATAGGTTCTAAAATAACATCCGTTACTTCTTCTATTTTGTATTCTATTCCTAACTCTATTATCTCGTTATATAAGTTAAATGCTAAATCAGGTCCACTTATGCTTTTAATACCAGGATAATTCTCGATATTTGGAATAACATTTAAAGTACCCCCTGGAGCTCCCTTCTCTAACATTAATATATTTAAGCCTGCTCTTTTAGCGTATATAGCCGCACTTACTCCTGAAACTCCCATACCTATAATTATTAAGTCGTACATAAATTTCCTCCTTATTTGTAATATAAAATTTTTTAACAGCTAATTAATTCTGCCATTATTAATATCATTATATAAATTCACGTATTTACCTTTACTATTTATATATATTAAGTTTATTAAAGCAGATATGAATAATATTACTGATACTACTTGTGCTATTTTAAATCCTCCTAACATAAGAGAATCTGTGCGCCATGCTTCAATAAAGAATCTACCAAAACTATACCACATTAAATATATAGATGTAATAGTTCCAGTTTTGATATATTTAAACCTTCTAATAATTATAAAAATAAGAAAACCTAATATACACCATAAAAATTCAAAATAAAATGTTGGTAAATAATATGTGCCTCCAATATTCATACCATTTATGATAAATTTAGGTATATATAAATATTCAAGAAAGCTTAAAGATGTAGCAAACCCATGAGCTTCACTATTAAAAAAGTTTCCCCATCGGCCTATTCCTTGAGCTAAAATTACAGCAGGGACTATAATATCCGTTAGTCTTAAAAAGTTAAGATTTTTCTTTTTAGAATATAAATAAATTGTAAGAGCTCCAACTATTATGCCTCCATGAATTGCAAGACCTCCATTCCATATTTCAAACATTTCTAATAAATTATATCGATAATAAGATATATTAAATAAAACATAATATATTCTAGCACCAATAATTCCAAAGATTATGGCATAAAAACACATATCAAAAATATCATCTTTTGAAATATTAAATTTCTTTGCTTCTTTAATTACTAAAATAAGCCCTATTATAATTCCTATTAAAATTAAAAAAGAATACCATTTTATTTCAATGCCAAATATTGTAAATATTATAGGATTCATATATTTCCTCTTTCTATTACAATAATTATACTATAAATATCATGAAAAAAAAAGAAGCTAATATCTTTAAACAAATTAACTTACAATGTAAGGATTTGTTAAGCTTCCTTTTTCATCAGTTTCTTTTACTGTAAACTTTGTATCAGCTTTCAGATTTATTACGGGGCGTATTCCAAGTATAGTGTTCGCACGATGGTTAGTAATACGTCCATTAGGAGTAATATAAACCATAAAAGCAAGCACACCGCTAAAGAAAGATGGAGTTAAAGTCCAATAATCTTGTCCATTATATAAATAATATCCAAAATTATTAATTCCAAATAATCCTCCAGCCATTGAAGCTTCATCTTCAGTTATTAATCCTATGGGATAATTTAAACTTTTATTTCCTTTTGTAGATGAACTAGTTGTATATAAGTCCCTTATATTTGCACAGGTTAGTATTGGTAATTTTGTACTATTTTCTAATCTAATATGGGCTCCATAATAAGTTATAGTGGTTCCTAACCCTCCTAAACTATTACTTGAATCTGAGCTCGTACTTGGTGTTCTATCTCCACAAAATCCGGCATTGGTATCTATCTTATTGGCAAAACTTGCAAGATTATTTTGATACCATGTCTCTAACTCTGTTAAGACATTTGACTTTGCCTCAAGTCCGCGTACCTGTCCTGTGGTATATCTAAAACCTACATAGGCGTTATCATCAGCATTTGCATTAAATCTTTTGCTTGCTGATGCTATACTATCTGTAGTTACTTCTCCATTTTGATGAGCACTTGTTCCATCATAGATTAGCCTTATACTTCCATCACCATTGATTCTGATGATTCGCCACCATTTATTTGCAAACTTTACATAGTTGTTTTCTACATCTCCTCGGT
>CAPZYV010000022.1 GCA_948750805.1 uncultured Bacilli bacterium
TGGTGATGGAAGTATAAGATTAATCTATGATGGAACAAGTGCTCATCAAAATGGAGAAGTAACTACAGATAGTATAGCTGTTTCTAATGTAAAATGGTCTCATAAAGATGCTGTTACAGGTGATGAATATTCAAAAAATATAGCTTACGTTGGATTTAAATATACATTAGGAGAAGCTCATGGACTAGGAACCAAATCAAATGCTTTACAAGAGTTAGAGAAATGGTATACAAGTAATCTTTTTGGTTTTGCAAATAAAATAGACATTAATGCAGGGTTCTGTGGAGATAGAACATCATATATAAAATCAGGTGAAAGTTATATACTAGGAGTAGGTGATAAATTGCATTTTGGTAGCGTTATAAGAGTATCAATAAATAATAAGCCATCGCTAAAATGTCCAAATATGAGTGATTACTATACTGTTACAAGTTCAAATAAAGGAAACAATTCGCTTACATATCCTATAGCTTTAATCACAGAAGATGAAGTTGCAGTTAGCGGAGGTTTTTATAAGAAGGAAAATGCAAGTTATTATTTGTATAATGGTCAGTCATATTGGTCTATGTCCCCATATTCTTATAGCAAAGATGATAATATTTGTAGTACTGGGGCAACTTACATCTATTCTTCTGGAGAAATAAATTCTTCTCGAACAAATTCGGTAAATCTTGGCCTTCGTCCAGTAATAAATCTGAAGGCTGATATAGTATTTACCTTCACAGGAACTGGTGAAAAAGGGAGTATTTCTAATCCTTATATAGTTTTATAATTTATTTGCAAAAAATTTTAAAAAAATACAATTTTTACTTGATTAATAATTTTATTTTGTTATAATAGGTTTACCAATTCACTTTTGAAGGCGAATTGGTACTAGTATCACACTAGTCAACCCCTTTTTATTCTTTTTAGAAGTAGATTAATTTCTACTTCTTTTTGTTATAATGAAAAACTTTAATAATTTATTGGTAATCTTTATTTATTATGCTATAATTTAAAAAAGAGTTGATGATATTTGTGAAAAAGATAATAGTTATTTTATGTTTGATAATTTTTATAGTAGGATGTCAAAAAGAAAATAATAAAATAAATTTAGGTAAATTAAATTATGATTATAAAATTGACTTGTTAAAAAAAGATTCGTGTAGTAATGATATAGAAGAGTATTATGAAATTAATAAACAAAAAATTTATTATGTTTGTTTAAAAGAGTTTTATGTTCAAGAAAATAATCACAAAATTGCTTTAAAAGACTACTTAGAAAATGAAGATATAAAAAATATTTTAGATGAAATGAATATAATTAATGTATATAAAGATGGTGGTACAACTATATATCGTGATAATGATAAAAAATTAAGTTCTGATGGTTTTACAATAATAAGATGTAATACTATAGATGGAAATAAAAATATTTATATTGGTCCTAATAACTTAGAATATCAAGATAGTTTTTGTAAAAACAATTAGAGGTTTATTATGAATATAGAAGAAGAAATTTTTAAAAATGCTAATATAGATTTTCTAAAATTAGAAAAGTATGGTTTTAGAAAAAGTGATGATAATTTTTATAATTATGAAAAGATATTATTAAAAAATTTTAAAGTAAATATAAATATTTCTAGTATTGGTGTTATAAAAGGTAAAATTATAGACTTAAATACTTTAGATGAATATACTGGGTATAGGATTAAAAATCCCGTAGGAGAGTTTGCAAATAGAATTTTAGAACTTTATCAGAATTTATTATTAGATATCAAAGATAAATGTTTTAATATAAATTATTTTGTTGGTAGTCAAGCAAATAGGATAAGTAATTATATTATTGAAAAATATGGTGATTATCCGGAATTTTTATGGGATAACTTACCAGAATTTGGAGTATTTAGAAATAAAAATAATCAAAAATGGTATGGGATTATATATAATATTTTAAAATCTAAAATTACACCAGGAAGTGGTTATGTAGATGCAATAAATGTTAAAGCTAAAGAAGAAGATGTTACAATATTAAAAAATAAAAAAGGTATTTATGATGGTTATCATTCTAATAAAAAATATTGGATTACTATTATTTTAGATGAAACTTTAAAAGATGAGGAAATATTTAAATTAATTGATAATTCTTATAATTTAATAAAAGGAAGTAAAAGGTGATAAAGATGACATTTGACTATAAAAAAGAATATAAGGAATTTTATATGCCTAAAAATAAACCGAGTATTGTAACTATACCTAAAATGAATTATTTGGCAGTCAAAGGAAAAGGCAATCCGAATGAAGAAAATAGTGAATATAAAAAATCTATTGGATTATTATATGCGATAGCTTTTACAATTAAAATGAGTTATAAGGGTTCATATAAAATAGATGGCTATTTTAGTTATGTTATTCCACATTTAGAAGGATTTTGGTGGCAAGAAAATAATACCGAGCTAGACTATAATCATAAAGAGGATATGAATTTTATTTCTCTTATTAGATTACCAGATTTTGTAACTAAGAGTGATTTTGAATGGGCTATAAAAGAAGCCACAAATAAAAAAGGAATTGATTATAGGAAAGTAGAATTTTTAACTTATGAAGAAGGAGAGTGCGTACAATGTATGCATATAGGTTCTTATGATGATGAGGCAGCTACTATAAATTTAATGCATGAATATATGAAAGAAAATGGATATGAATTAGATATTACTGATACTAGATATCATCATGAAATATATCTTAGTGACCCGAGAAGATGTAATGTTAATAATTTAAAAACTGTAATAAGGCATCCGATTAAAAAAATAGAAAAATAAGTATTGCTAAAAAGTATACTTTATGATAAGCTAATAATGTTATTTATTAGTTTTGGTCTATTGGTCAAGTGGTTAAGACGCCACCCTCTCAAGGTGGAATCACGGGTTCGAATCCCGTATGGACTACCAAAAATGTATTAAACAGCTAAGGCTGTTTTTTATTGACTTTTAACTATCTTTTTGCTAGTATATTATATTAACAAAAGGTGGTAATTATGGAACAAATAAATTTAAGAGAAGCAATAGATGCTAGTAAAACTATAATGAAAAATAATGGTAGTAAAGACCACTATTTTTCAGGATATGGTCAATGTTGTTTTCGTACTAATGAAAATATACAATTAAGTTTAGGAAACTTAGAATTTAATAAAGAACGAGCTCTAAGTGTTATGGCAAGTGGGGACCAAGTGTTTAATTTAATTTATTTAGGAGTAAAAGACATAGATGCTTTTGATATAAACGCTTTAACTTATTTTGTATATCAATTAAGACAGGCTATATTTTTAGCTTATGGTTATGAAAAGAGTTCTTTCATTGAAGCACTATTTATGAACCGTAACTGTAATCCTGAACAATTATTAGAAATATTAAAGTCTTTAAGACCTTTTATGAGTGATGATGCATATACATATTTTGAGGAAATATTAAAATATAATTGTTATTTAAGTAGTTTACAAGATATTGGAAATCAATTTCCATTTTTATGCAAAAGACACGCAGCTTTTATGAGTAATAATTTATATAATAAAAGTAAAAGTGGATTTCAAAGATTACAAGACAATTTGACTTCCTCTTCTGTTCGTTTTATGAATAGTGATATAGAAAGTTTGCCTTCAATATTAGATAAAGAGTATGATATTATGCATTTTTCTGATATTGTTCAATCTTACGTGTTAAAACAAGAGGGAAGAGAATTTATGGAACTAATGTGGCAATTTTATCAAAAATTAAAAGCTAATGGATTAATTATAAATTATTTTTTAAGTAGTTTTGATTTAGATATGCTTATGCTTGATATGAAATATTTTCGAAATTTAGGATTTGAAGGAGCAGTTCGTACAAGAACTAATAGAAAAAATAGCCATGCTCTAATTATGCGTAAAAGATAATATATAATGTAAACCATTAATATTAAAACTAGAAAAGTAATTATTTTTTTAGTAAAATTATTATAGTGATTAATATGAAAATAAAAGTATACAATTATGATAATTTAAAAGAAAGTGATATTACTGATAAAATAGTACGTGTTAAAGCTTTAATGATAAACAGTAATAAAGAAATCTTATTATGTGAAGATTTTGATACAATTCAGTATCCTGGAGGACATTTAGAAGATGGTGAATCTTTAGAAAATGGTTTAAAAAGAGAAGTGTTAGAAGAAACGGGGATAATTTTAAAAGGTAGTTTTGAACCGTTTTTTGCTATAAAGTATTTTTTAAAAGATTATCCTATAAAAGGTAATAATCGAAGTTTAGAAATTTATTATTTTTATATTTTTACTGATGAATTATATAATTTAGATAATATAAATTTAGATGACCAAGAACGAAAGGGTAATTTTAAAAGATTTTATGTTTCTTTAAAAGAATTTAATAAATTTTTAGATGAAAACATGCATAAAAATGAATTTAATAGAGTAGTAAATAGAGAAATGAAATTAGCTATGAAAAACTTAAAAAAATCAAAGAGGTAATGATGGAAGATAAAAGATTTAGAATGATTGATGAAGAATTTACATGTGCAGTCTGTGGTATAAAAGTACCACCTTTAGGATATACTGCAAGAGACCATTGCCCAAATTGTTTGTGTTCATTACATTTAGATATAAATCCGGGTGATAGAGCATGCGATTGTGAAGGAGTTTTAAAACCAATTGGTATTGAAAAAGGAAAAAAAGATAGCATAAAAATAATTTATAAATGTACATGTTGTGGAATAATAAAGAGAAATAAAGCCTCTAAGGATGATAATTACAATTTAATTCTTGATATAATGAGTAATCCTATTGATATATCTTATTGATATATCTTATAAACAACATGGAAGATAAGCAAATTTTACTATGTTTTACAATTATATATAACCCTTTTTTAAAAAGTTTGTTATAATAGTAATAAGAAACTTAATATAATTATGTAGAAGGTGAATTATGGCAATTTTGTTAAATAAAAAATTAGAAGTGGCAGCAAAATTAACATCAGTTAACTTTATTAACGAAATAAATATGGATAAGCCTCACGTAAAAGTAGGAATTTTAAATTTAATGCCAACTTTAGAGGATACTGAAAGGCAATTAATTGTTGCTTTAGATAATCCTATTTTGCAAGTCGAATTAGATTTTATTTATTTAGATAGTAAAAATATGGATTTAGAAAAAATTGCATATTTTAAAAAGTATTATAAATCTTTTAGTGAAATAAAAGATGATTATTATGATGGAATGATTGTAACAGGAGCACCTTTAGAACATATTCCATATCAAGATGTAATTTATATTGATGAGCTTAAAAACTTCTTTAAATATACCAAAACTAATGTTAAATCAACTATATTTTTATGTTGGGCATCACAGTTTGGTCTTCAATATTTTTATGGGGTTAATAGATATAATCTTCCTCAAAAATTATCTGGTTTATATGAACATTATATTGTTCAAAATACTGATTTAGTTAGAGGTTTTGATGATAAATTCTATATACCTCAATCTAGATATTGTAGTCTAATTGAATCTGATATTATTAAAATAAAAGATTTAGTTTTAACAAGTAAATCTAATGAATCAGGAGTATATATTGTTGAAAGTAAAGACAAAAGTAAAATCTTCTTAACTGGTCATGCAGAATATGATATTGATACTCTTGATAAGGAATATCGTCGTGATATAAATAAAGGTTTAGATATAGATGTTCCTAAAAATTATTATTATAATGATGACCCAAATAAAGCACCACTTTATAAATGGCATGCTCATTCAACTCTTTTATACCATAATTGGTTATATTATTATGTATATTAAAAAAAGAGCCAAAGCTCTAATTAGTTGTTTTTACTTTTTCATCAATTCTTTTCTTAGTAACAATATGATTTTCGTTATAAGTAATTAAATCAGATGACAAAACTCCAATTTTTGCTGCTAGCTCTTCTATAGAATCAATAGTTAAATTTTCTCTACCACGTTCAATATTAGCTAAATATTTAGGGTTTAAGTTAAGTGATGCATAATATTTTTCTTGACTTAAACCAGTTTTATAACGATAATATTTAAGATTCATACCAACAAGTTCTTTTAAATTCATTCCAAACTTCTCCTCATACTTAATATTATTGATAATTAGTTACAATGTCTACCCAACTATAGCTATACAAAAATTGACATTAGGCATATTTTGGTATATTATATATCTTATGGAGGGAAAATGGCAAAAAGTAGTACTAATGTAAATTTTAAATTACAAAAGTTAAGAATAATTAATAATATGTCTTATGATTATGTTGCAAAGAGTGTAGGTATATGTAAAGCTTATTATTGGCAAATAGAACATGGCAATAGAAGACTTTATTATGACCTCGCTTTAAAAATAGCTAAAGTTTTTGATAAAAAACCAGATGATATATTTTATGAATATTATAAATAAGCAAAATTTATCTTTTATCATATAATGTGATAGGAGGTTTTTTTATGTTAAATGATTCTTTTTTTAAGAAAGTGGAGAAAAAAACTAAGGTAGATAAAAATACCATTATTTCTTTAGCTGAGAAATTACAAAATGGCAATATGAAAGATGAAGCAACTTTAAGTGAAGTGATAGATACTCTAAGTAAAATGACTGGAAAAAAGGTAAATAAAGATTTAAAAGATAAAATTATTAAAAAAGTAGTTAATGATGAAGTACCACAAAATGTTGATAAAATGTTTTAAAGATTATTTTGTCTTATATATTTTAATTACTTAAAAAAGTAAGTCATTATCAAATAGTTCTTACTTTAAAAATATACTGTTCGTTTAATAAAGGAAATATAGGTGATAATAATTATTTAGTTTTAGCTAATACATGTTTAGATATACTTTTAAATAATGAAACTTTATTAGATATTACGTTTACTATTCAAATATTATTAAAGAAATGTTACAGAAATAGTTTAAAATAGAAACTAGTTTTGAAGAATTATTAAAAATGGCTAGTTATCGCAAATTAAATAATTTACTTCTTCTTACGAGAACTAAAGATTAAGTAAATATTTAGCTTGCAAATTAGCTATCTTTTTTGTTATAATAAGCGAGTAGGTGACGAGTATGAATCAATTTAATAATGTTACAGAAGTATTAAATTCATTAAATGATATTAAATATGGATGGTTAGATTTAGATAAAAATGTTTATTCAGATGAAAATAAAGGTTTTAAAAAGAAATATGTTTTAGCTACTCCTGATGAAGTTTTAAACCATAAAGTTGGAACATGTTTTGATATTGTAGAACTTGAAAGAGCATATTTTAAAAATTTAAATATGAAATTTAATACTTATTTTATGGCTTATTATGATTCAAAAAGAGTTTTTGCTCATACATTTCTTGTTTATGAAGAAAAAGAAAAATTTTATTGGTTTGAATATGCTTGGGAAAGTGAAAGAAAAATACATGAATATATGAGTTTATATGACCTTTTAACTGATGTTAGAGAAAAATTCAAAAAGATTAATAATCTTAAATATATGGATTTAGATTATTTATGTATTTATAAATATAAAAAACCTAAAGCTCATTTAAATCTTAAAGATTTTTACAAACATTGTGAAAATGGCGAGAATGTAATTATTTAAAAAATATGAAAGAGGTTAACTATGGCGATGTCTTTTGAATTTATATCTGGGAGTGCTGATAATAAAAAATCTATTTTTAGGATTCTCCAAAGTTCTGAAAAAGGAAGAAGACTTTTAGATTCTCTTAGTCTTCCGGAAACTATTGAGGAAATGGCAGAATATGAAAGGAATAGATGTTCTATTGATGAATTTTATCAAAGTTTATCATCTATTGATACTAAGCGTAAATTAGAAAGAACTAGACGTTTAAAAAAATAATATAAAACCTTGTACAATATAATTAATTGTGTTATACTTATAAAGTAAATAAGTAATGTTTAAATTAAAACATTGATGAAAGATACGATTTATAAATATTATTTTATAGAGAGTTAACGGATGGTGTAAGTTAATAAATAAGTTTATAAATTACTACTTTCTAGTAGAGACTAATAATCTCCGTTACTCGCGATAAGAGAAATTAAGTAATATAAAGGATGGTACCGCAGAATTTGCTCCTTGCAAGTTTTGTGGTTTTTATTTTGAGGAGGAAAAGAAAATGATAAATATTAAAGAAGATGAAAAATTAAGTGTAATAAATCATAGTTGTGCTCACTTATTAGCACAAGCTGTAAAACATTTATATCCTGAGGCTAAATTTTGGGTAGGACCTGTCGTAGAAGAAGGATTTTATTACGATATTGATTTAAATGGTATTACTTTAACTGAGGATGACCTACCAGCTATTGAGAAAGAAATGAAAAAAATTGCTAAAGATGGCAAAAGAATAGTAAGACATGAATTAAGTAAAAGTGAAGCTTTAGAAAAATTTAATGATGACCCTTACAAATTAGATTTAATATCAAGGATGGATGAGAATGATACTGTAATTTCTTGTTATACTCAAGGTGATTTTACTGACCTTTGTCGTGGACCTCACGTCGAAACTGTAAAAGAACTTAAAAATTTTAAATTATTAAAAGTAAGTGGTGCTTATTGGAAAGGGGACGCTAAAAACCATATGTTGCAAAGAATATATGGGATATGTTTTCCTACAACTGAAGAGTTAGAAGCACATTTACAAGAATTAGAAGAAGCAAAATCTCGTGACCATCGTAAAATTGGTAAAGCTCTAGATATTTTTATGACTCATGATTTAGTCGGTAAAGGAATGCCTTTATGGCTTCCTAATGGTGCTATTATTCGTAAAGAATTAGAAAATTATATTTATGGCAAAGAAAAAAAATTAGGTTATAATCATGTTTATACTCCATGTGTTGGGACAACTAATCTATATAAGACAAGTGGACATTGGGACCATTATAAAGAAAATATGTTTCCGATGATGCAAGTTGATGATGAAGAATTTGTACTTCGGCCAATGAACTGCCCTCATCACATGCTTGTTTATGCTAATTCAATTCACTCATATCGTGACCTTCCAATTAGGATTGGCGAGTTAGCAACAGATTTTAGATATGAAGCTAGTGGAGCGGTAAAAGGCCTTGAACGTGTTAGATGTATGTGTCAAAATGATGCTCATTTATTTGTACGACCTGACCAAATAGGAGAAGAATTTAAAAAAGTAGTTGCACTTATTCTTGATGTTTATAAAGATTTTGGTATTAAAGATTATAAGTTCAGATTATCTTTAAGAGACCCTGAAGATAAAGAAAAATATTATCCTGATGATGAAATGTGGAATAAAGCTGAAAATAAACTTAGAGAAGTATTAAATGAATTTGGTATGCCTTATTTTGAAGCAGTTGGCGAAGCAGCTTTTTATGGACCTAAGTTAGATGTTAATGTTAAACCTGCTGTAGGACCTGAAGTAACTTTATCTACTTGCCAATTAGATTTTCTTCTTCCTAAAAGATTTGAACTTACATATGTAGAAAGTGACGGAACTAAAGCAACACCAGTTGTAATTCATCGGGCTATTCTAGGAACTATTGATAGATTTACAGCTTTTATTTTAGAAGAAACTAAAGGTGCTTTACCTCTTTGGTTATCGCCAATACAAATTAATGTAATTCCTGTTAATAAAGATTACCATTTAGAATACGCAAATGAAGTTTATGAAAAATTACATATTCTAAATCTTAGAGTTGAACTTGATTCAAGAGATGAAAAGCTTGGTTATAAAATGCGAGATTCGGTTATGAAAAAAATACCTTATACGATTATTATCGGCGAAAAAGAAGCTGAAAATAAAACTATTAGTTATCGCAAATGGGGAAGCGAAGAAACAATTAATATAAGTTTAGAAGATTTTATAAAAAATATAAATGAAGAAATTGCTAATAAAGGAAATTAGCAGTTTTTTTAATATTTCTAATGTTTTAAAAAAGAGAATTGAATGTATTTCAAATACTAAAAGAACATTCGTTATGAATGCTCTTTTTATAATACAAAGGCTATTAAATTACTTGAACCTTTATTTACAATCTTTGTAACTGTTTGACTTAATTTATATCTTGTAGCGTCTGGCATCATAGATAGTTTAGCTTGTATTCCTTCTTGAACTATTGCTTCAAGACTTCTACCAAATATTTCGCTTTGCCAAATTGAGTTAGGGTCTTTCTCATAATCTTTCATTAAATAGTTAATGAGTTCTTTTGATTGTTGCTCACTACCTATTATTGGCTCGAAAGTTGAGGCCACTTCAACTTTCATTAAATGAACACTTGAGGCTGTAGCTTTAAGTCTCACGCCATATCTAGTACCTTGTTTTACTATTTCGGGAGTTTCTAATTTCATATCTTTTATTGTTGGATACATTATGCCATAACCACTATTTCTTGCTACTTTAAGCGCCCCTTTAATAGAATCCATTTCTTCTTTAGATTCTTTATAAGTTGTAAATATTTTAATTAATCCTGCTTTGGATGTTGCAGATTCACCCATAATACTTTTTAATACTTCATTATAAAGTTCTTCTTTAGATTCTAAGTTTATTGTTACAACTCCAGTTGAAGCATCAAGTTCACTAATGTATGATTTTGATATAAATTCACTATCACTAAAATGTGTTAAAATGTCATCAATATCTTTTATTTTTTCAACACTTATAACACTTTCTTTAATTTTAGTTAAAAAGTGTTCTTTTATTTCGTGGGTTTTAGGTAAAGCATCTATCCACTCTGGGATATTAACTTTAATATCTAATACTGGGAATTCATACAATGCTTTTTTTAGAATTTCCATTATTTCAACTTCATTCATTTTTTCAGCACTTATAGGTAAGACTGGAACATCATAAGTTTCCTCTAAATCGCGAGCTATTCTTACAGTATCAGTATTAGTTGGATGGACACTATTTAAAATAACTATAAAAGGTTTTCCAATTTCTTTAAGTTCATTTATAACTTTTGCTTCTGCATCTAAGTAACTATTACGAGGAATTTCGCCAAATGAACCATCACTAGTAATTACTATTCCAATAGTCGCATGGTCCTTTATAACTTTTTCAGTACCTATTTCTGCCGCTTCTATAAAAGGAATTGATTCTTCAAACCAAGGAGTTTTAACCATACGAGGATTTCCATCTTCATCTTCATAACCATTTGAACCAGGAATAACAAAACCAACGCAATCAACTAATTTAATATTAGTTTTAAATTCATCTACTTGCACTTCGGCACCATTAGATGGAACAAATTTAGGTTCAGTTGTCATAATTGTTTTACCTTGAGCACTTTGAGGTATTTCATCTAAACAATGTTTTTTTTCATACTCATCAGTGATGT
>CAPZYV010000023.1 GCA_948750805.1 uncultured Bacilli bacterium
TCACTATACTTTACAATTTCATCTCTAATAATTAAATAATCATCTATTGGATTCCTATTTTCCATTGCTCCCATATCTACAACATGAGCAATAATCTTTGTTCTTAAAGCATGTCTTAAAAATTTATGGCCCAGACCGATACCTTCATGTGCTCCTTCAATAAGTCCTGGAAGGTCCGCCATTACAAAACTTCTTTCATCCTTTAATTTAACAACTCCTAAATTAGGCGATAAGGTTGTAAAATGATAGCTAGCAATTTTAGGGGTTGCTGCACTCATTTTAGATAATATAGTTGATTTACCAACACTAGGAAGGCCAACTAATCCCACATCCGCAATCATTTTTAATTCTACTTTAAGTATTTTGATTTCGCCTGGTTCTCCAAGTTCACTAAATTTAGGGGCATTATCAAGTTCAGTTTTAAAAGCTACATTTCCTCTTCCGCCTCGGCCACCCTCAGCTACAACAACTTCATTATTTTCACCGACCAAATCAGCTATAACTAAATTAGTATCAGCATCTATAACTGATGTTCCTTCAGGTACCTTTATAATTATATCATTAGCATTTTTCCCGTTTTGATTAGAACCTTTACCATTCTCACCCTTATGACCTTTAATAATTTTCATATATCTTAAATCAATTAAAGTTTTAAGTCCTTTATCCACTTTAAAAATAATGCTAGCACCTTTGCCTCCATTACCGCCATTAGGACCTCCCATAGGAACACATTTTTCACGTCTAAAAGAGGTGCAGCCATCTCCACCTTTACCCGCGCAAACTTTAATTGTTAATTCATCTACAAACATGTTAATCACCTGATTTTTATTCTAGCATAAAAGACTATTTTTTACTATTATTATCTACTAATTTAATACCTTCATAAGTATTTATTAAATCTTTTTCTACTTTTCCTTTTTTTATATAATATTTATATTCTTCTATAACCCCATTTTTTTCTAAAGCTTTATACTCTAAAGCATAAATATCATTTTTATCTTGTTTAGCTAAAATATTTTTATCTTTAGTATAATAAATATCTAACTCTTTCTTATCCGTAGTTGTATATTTTATACTTTCATCAAATATTAAAATTCCATTATCTATTAAAGAAGTTCCTCTATCCGTAAAAACAAAATACTTTCTTTTTCCCTGTTCATTAAAATAACCTATATTTATAATTATATACTCTGTTTTATCATCACTAATAATATTTATATCTTTTTCTGTAACTCTTATATATTCGTTAACTTTTTCTAATAAAAATAAATTTTCAATTTTTTTAGCTTTAATACCTTTACTAATAATTTCCTCAAACATTACTTTACCATCAATATAAACAACCAAATTTATTTCTGATTTATTCTTTTTATCAAAAGTTACATTATATTCTAATTTTACTTTATGCCTATCCCCATTTACTTGAACATTAAAAACATCTGCAACTTTATTATTAGCTACATTAGAAGTAACCTTTTCAACTTTTTTAAATAACTTAGTCGGCACATCTTCTCTTATTCCTTTATGGCTTAAAGCATAAACTGTAACTAATACAAGACCTGTGAGCGCTACTATTAAAACAAATAAACTAAAAACTTTTTTCATAATTAACACTCCTTTTTTGTATTATTATATCAACTTTAATAAAAATTTAAAACAAAAAGTTACTATATTTTAGTAACTATTTAAAAATATTAAAAAGTTTAGTTTTATTATCACCACTACCATTTAATCTTGAGAACCCAAGTGCTACTAAAAAGTCATCAAGAACCGGTTCATGTTCTTTTTTATCATCCAAATAAGGTATATTAAAAAATACTTTACTATTGGCCTCATTTTCAAAATCATTTATGTCTCTACCAGATAAAATACTTTTGTTTAAAACAATTTTTTTATCTCTAAGTTTCATAAAAGCATCTCTATCTTTTCGAATTAATTTATTGAGTTTAATTAATCCTGGTTCAATTAAATAAATTATCTCGTTACATAAATTAACTTGATTAGTCCCATTTAAATCTATAAGTATTACTTCCGCATCTGGATTATTAGCAATATTAAAAGATAAATCCAAAGATGAAGTTGATTTTAAAGATTTATCATTTAAATATTTAAAGTCTTCACTATCTACTTCTATACCCACTACATTATAAGCAACTTCTAAATGTTTCTTAAGCATATAAATCAAAGTTGTAGAACCAGCGTGAGCTGTAACATTTTGAAAACCAATGATTCTAAGTCCTCCACTACCAGTACCTGAAAATGTATCAAAATCAACATTAGTACTAGTATCATTATCACCATTTAAATTATGATATTGTGCTACATCTTTATAAGAATTTGGATTATCAATTAAAAACTTAATGGCATTTATATTTCTCGTAAAATTATAAATTCCCATGGAAACTAATTGTGATAAATATCCCCCACTATTAGCCATTGCAGAATCATCTAATAATAAAATAATCTTATTCATATCAAAATTTACTGATAATTTTTGAATTGTTTTAATATTTTGATAATCTTTTATAGCTGTAATATCAATAATCATTTTATTAAAATAGAAATTAGTAAATATTTTAACTAATTCTTCAACTTCAAATTCTCCATTAATACTTTTAATTATATCTATATCAAGTGTTGCTAACATATTTTGATATTTATTTGATACTATAACATTCATTTTTTGTTCCTCCATTATTTCTATTAATCACAAACTGCCTCTAAAGTTATATCTTTAGTTACAGGCGTATTTAAATTATACCTACTACCATTAAGCGTCCAATATTTTATAGGTTTTGCTGTTCCAAAAGTATAAACATAATTATATTCATGGTTCCATTTATTATCATCATATTTAGCACCTTGACCAAATGTTACATTGTTACCAATAATGTCTCCAGGATTATATAAATGTGCTTTAGAAAATTTATATGTACCAGCAGCACCAGCGGAATTATTTGACTTATTTTTATCTTCATTATATTCCGTCATACCACAATATCCATATACAAAAGATACTTTTATTTGTCGTACCCATCTTGCTTTCAAAACAATATTAGAAGTTACAGGCGTATTAAAATCATATATATTACCATTTAAAGTCCATCCATCGAATGTCCAGCCAGAATATCCTATATAATATCCTCCTTGAGCATCACTTGGTATACTATAATTATAAGGATTATCTGGTTTAGTTGCATAATCTCCTGCATTCAATGTTTGAGAAGGTATATTTACTATATTCTGACTATGTCCATCATTTTTAATTGCAGTGCCCCCATTTAAATCAAAGGTTACTGTAACTAATTTTAAATCACTACTAGAATTACTAATCCACTGAGCTACTAAAGTTATATTTTCATATACTGACTCATTAAAAGTATATATTTTTCCATTAAGTCTCCATCCAGCAAAAGAGTATCCATTTCTTGTTGGGATAGATGGTTTTTTAGCTTTATTACCACGCGATACTGTTTGACTACTTATACTACCATTTCCTCCATTAAGATTAAATGACACTATATAAGTTTGGTCATAAATACTACCACCACTATTAGGCCTATTAGTATTTGAATGGCCACAAGTACCATCTATTGTATAACAATAATCTTCATCATCTACAGAGTGAAAATTACTTGTTGTTCCCTTAACATTAAAGTGAGAAGTTTCACCAATTACAGGCAAATTAAACTTATAAAATAATGCTACTTGATAATAATTAGTAAGATTTGTTCCACGATATTTTTTTACACAATAATAATACTTTTCTCCTGGAACAGCTTCTTCTAAACTAGTACTAAATAAATCATTAGCTCCATATATACCAGATTGCTCTTTAGTAGAACAAACTCCCAAAGTACTATATCCTGCTGTTGTAAGATAATTATTTACAAGTTCTAAGGAAGCATCATTAAGTCCCTCATATTTTTCAATCATACTTACTACTTCATTTTTAATTTTAATAGTCTTAGAGTAGTTAAGAGTCAAAATAATGTAAGCAGCAAAAAGAAAAATAAATAAAACCATTAATTGCAATAGCCACATTCCACCTATTGAATGTCTCATTATATTTCCTCCTCACTACTACACCAAGGATATATACTTCCTTGTGTGCATTCGTTTGGTTCATATACTCTTGAAGTTTCGCCTTTTACCGTAAATCTAAAAGCTCTATTAACAATTGGTAAATCAAGTTGATAAAAAACTTCTACTTGATAATAAAGAGCATTTGGTAATTCTGAATTTGTATTAGCTTTAATAGCATTTACACAAAAAGCAACATTTTTACCATCAGGTTTATATTCGCCAGTTCGAGAATAACCTACCCAATCAGCTTTACAATTTCCGGTAGCGCGATACCCTGCTTCTTTAAAATAATCTGTAATTTGTTCTGCAAAATTATAACAATTATCAGTACTACTTGGCGTATCAGAAGTACATACACCACCCTGATTTTTTATAATATTTAAGATTTCATTTTTAATATTATATGCCTTAGAATAATTAATTGATAAACTAACATAACCAGTAAATAACAAAACAAAAAGAATTACAATGTTAAAAAGTGAAAAACCACCTACTGCTTCTTTCATTTAATCACCCCAATTAACCTTTCCAAGTGCATGTAATATCATGCTTTTGGCCATTTTTATCACGATAGTAACATTTAACTAAGCCATCGCCTAGTCGCTCATCTGCAGGACAAATAGCCGCATCACATTTTGTTTTACTTGTAAAATCGCCTCTAATTCTTGGCCATAAAAAGCTAAAGAAAAAAAGAGACAATCCAGCTATAAGAACTACAACTATAACAGTCATATTAAGTTCGCCCATTGCCTCTTTCATATTCTTTTACCTCCTAATTAACCAGTTACTCCGCCAGTTCCACCAGCAGGTTGTTCACCATTTTTAAATGTACATTTACCTGTCCAAACGGTTTCGCCATCTTCTCCATAAGCTTCACATGCATCACATTTCGTAACACCATTACCACTATCAGTACAACTACCACATTGAGACATAGCACAATAAGTACTAGCTTGAATACTGCTTTTTATTCCAGGCCATACAAACGCATAGAAGAATGCTGCTACAGCTGCAATTGCAACTACTGTTACAACTGTCATATTAAGTTCTCCAGTTGCTTCTTTCATTTATATAATTCCCTCCTTCTACTATATATAGATTATTATAACTAATTTTTTCTAAAATATCAACACTACCCTTTATATTTTGTAAAATTATGTTAAAATTATTGTCTAATAACTCTAAAATATGATATATTAATAATGATAAGGATGGTAATATGAAAACAAAAATATTAGAATTTGCAAAAGGAATTGGTACAATAATACTTTATTTCGCTCTGACTTTTTTAGGAGCTATCTTCTTTGGTAATTTATACTTTAATAGTAATAAAGTTGTAGCAACTCTAGCTCAACTAGGAACATATTCTTTTATGTTTATAGGTTTAACTTTAGTTTATAATAAAAGATTAAAACATGATTTAAAAGAATTTAAAAAAGAATATATTAAAGTTGCTTTAAAAAATTGGTTAATTGGCTTTTGCTTCATGTGGATATTTAATATAATCCTTAATATGATAATTGGTGATATTGCAGCCAATGAGACTGCTAATCGCAATTTACTTCAAGAATATCCTATAAGTAATATAATTTCCATGGTTTTTTTAGGACCATTAATTGAAGAAATAACTTTTAGAGTTTCCTTTAAGAAATGCTTTACAAAATGGTATACATTTGCTTTATTTACAGGTATAATTTTTGGCTTAGCTCATACTTTAAGTACTGTAATCGATGGAAATATTATTGAATTATTATTTGTATTACCATACGGAGCCTTAGGTTTTTATCTTGCTAAAGCTTTTTATGATACTGATAATATATATACTTCATTTATTGCCCATATGTTTCATAATGGGTTATGTGTATTTATCTTATTATTAGGTGCTCTATGAAAGAAGAAAAAAATTCTCATATCTTCCTTAAGATATTTATAGTTTTTTTAATATTGTTTTTAAGTATATTTATTTATGGCAAATTTATTAATCCTAAATCTTTAAAAGTTAAAGAAATTGCTATTTATGATGAAGCTTTAAATAAAGACTATAACGGTCTTAAAATTGCTCATTTTTCTGATATTCACTATGGCCGAACTATAGCAGAAAAAGAACTAAAAAAAGTTGTTGAAAACTTAAATAATTTAAACCCCGATATAGTTATTTTTACAGGCGACTTATTTGATTCTAAAAACATAAACCCAGATACCCAAAAATTAATTACCAAATATTTTCAGCAAATAAATGCCAAATTATTTAAATTTGCTATAATCGGTGATTATGATGAAAAATATTTAAAAACTTATTTATCTATATTAGATAATAGCAATTTTACAATTTTAGATAATGAATCAAAATTAGTTTACTATAATAGTAAAACTCCTATTAATTTTATTGGCTTAACAAATACTAAAAAAATAAATGATTTATATAATAACGATTATTTTAATATAACTTTAGTTCACAAACCAGATTCTATACTAGATATTAAAAAATCAAATATTATTTTTGCTGGTCACTCACTAGGAGGACAGATAAAAATTCCATTTATCGGTGGTATAAAAAAAATTGAAGGAGCCAAAACTTATATAGATAATTATTATCAAATAAACGGTAAAAAATTATATATTTCAAATGGTATAGGTACTCAAGACTTAAGCTTTAGATTTCTAAATAGCCCTTCTATTACGCTTTATAGAATATATAATAGTTAGCAAATACAAATTAAGTATTTGTTTTTTTATATTGAGTAACTTCAATTTTTCATTAATTTATAATATGTTAAAAGTATTAAGATTTTATCATTTTTGAAAGCTTTAACCTTAAAATCAACTTGCTTTTTTCTGTTAACATTGATGCAAATGGAAATACTTGCAAAATATAACTAAATATGTTAAAATCTAAAAGAAAAAAGTGATTAAGGTGGAAATAATGAAAAAAAATTATGATTTATTAAAATATATTTTAGTCATGATTATATCTTTATTTGTTGTGACTAATAATGTAAATGCTGAAGAAGCTATAGCCAAAATTGGTGATACAAAATACACAACTTTACAAGAAGCTATTGATGCTGCTGAAAATAATGAAACACCAACTTTGATAGAAATAATAAGGGATGGCAACGCTGATGGTAGTATTAGTCTAAAAAGTAAAAATCCCAAAAATATTATTATTGATTTTAATGGTAAAGACATCACATTTTCTGGTAGTCTAGTTGGAAGTACTGGTCATGTAAGCCAAAACATTAATATCGAAGCAGGTTCTAAAGTAGTGCTTAAAAATGGTACTTTAAGAGCTTCTGATAATTCTAAAATGATGATTCAAAATTATGCTGATTTAACAATAACTGATATGATAATTGATGCAAGACAAGGAGCTAGTAACCTTATAAATGGAGCAACTAGTTATTATGCTATTTCTAATAATAATGGTCATTTATTACTAAATGGCAATACTACTGTTTATACCAGCGAACATGTTGCCAAGCCATTTGCTTTTGATGTTTACTACAAATTAGACTATCCAAATGGTGTTGATGTTATAGTAGACACTACTGGTACAATTTATGGTGATATAGAAATATCTATTCAAAAAAATGTTGATATGGATAAATCAAAATCAACATTAACTATTAAAAATGGTACTATTAGTGGCAACATAAATGTTAAATCTGGACTTGAAAAAAATATTACTATTTCAGGTGGTGAATATACTGATTCTGAAACAATTGAAAGATTAATACCAAAAGAAGAACTAGAAAATTTACATAAACTAGAAGTAGCACCAAATACTTATGCTTATGTTTCAGAAACAAAAGATAATATTAAATATAGTATATCTAATAATATTATTACTGATGATACCACAAAAGACATTGTGTTTATGAAAGAATTTGCTAGTAACCATAATTATTTGATTGGCTCTTTTTACAAAACTAATTTAGTAAAATCAATTATATATAATGGCAAATCATATGAAATAGACCAAATAGCAGAATCTAATCAAGAATATGAAATAAATATATCTATCCCACCAGAAATGATAGAAGTACCCAAAGATACATATAGAGATTATTACATATTACAAAACTATGATGATGAAATTAGTGTCATAAAAGTCTACGATAATGGTGATGGAACAATTACTTTTAAATCAGATAAGTTTTCTACATATGCTTTAGCTTATATAGATACAGAAGTCCCTCAAACTTATGATAGTTTAAATTTATCTATATTTACAAGCGCTATTGCTTTTGTAAGTTTAATAATCATTAGCTATACATTAAAAAAATTAAAAGATTTATTTAAAAAGTTAATTCTTAAATAAATCTTTTTTCTTTTAATAAAAAGTATAAATTAATTTAATACTTCATTTATTTTATTTTTACCATTTATTACAGTTTCCATATTAGGTAACATGACATATAACTTACCAGTTTTATAGGAATAAGTATACTCATAACTATCACTACCATCTAAACTATAACTAGTAGTTTCCCATTTATTCATTTCTCGAGCTTCTTTTTTTATAAATTTAGTTAAATTATCTTTGCCTATATTAGTCACTATTGCATCACTTAATGTTGTTAAAAGTTCATTATAATTTTTTATAATACTAGGACTAGTTACTTTATTAACCATTGCTTTAATCATTTCTGATTGATTTATTATACGTATTCTATCACCATTAAGAAAAGCTTTTCTCTCTCTTACAAAAGAAAGTGCCTCTTTCCCATTCAAATTATTATATCCTTTATGATAAGTATAACCATCTCTAGAAGTAAATTCATACTTTGAATAAACATTTACTCCTCCTAAAGCTTCAATAACTTTAACCATTGAAGTAAAATTTAACTTAACATAGTAATTAATTTTAATATCTAAAAATTCTTCTAAAGATTTTACACTTTCAACAGTACCATATATTCCTGAATGCGTAAACTTATCATATTCACCTTTAGTCGCAAGTTTAATATAATAATCACGTGGAATTGAAGTTATATGAATTTTATGTGTAGTTGGATTCACTGTTAAAATCATATTAACATCGCTTCTAGCAACACTACTTATCGCCCCATAAGTATCAATACCAGTAATAAATATATTAAAAGAATCTTTAGTTATATCAACTTCTTTAGTTATATCTTCTATTTCAACATCAACCGAAAAATCATATATAACTTTATATTTTTTAATGAAGCTTTTATCTTCTTCATTTAAAATAGCTAAAACCGAATTTTCAATTACGATACTATTAACACTTTGATTTAAAAATTCCTTCTTTAATAAAGCCACATCTTCATAAATTTTAAATTCTCCACTAAATTTTTTTTCTAATTTTTCTTTAGCTTTATTTAAACCTTCAGTATTAAATTTTAAACTCCCCATATTTTTTATATCACTTATTTTAATATCACTATCTGCTAAAACTAAAACACTATAATTTTCTGTTTTGAAATTATTATAACCTAATCTCTTTAAAAAATTAATTGTATTTAATTCATAAACAATTCCTAAAACTAAAACTATAATATATATAATAGAAAATATTGTTCCTAAAACTCTTTTTTTATTTCCTCTTTTACTCAATAAGAGACTTGAATTTATTAAAGTAATTACAACCAATAATATTAATAAAACCCCAAAATATTCATTGGGTAAAATATCTATAAATCTTATTAAACCTAAAGTCAAATTTGTAACTATACCCATTACTAATGTCAAATATTTAAAAAAAGGCATTACTTTATTTTTTCTTTTAGCCAAATAATTCACCTACTTTAGTAAGTTAATTATAACATAGATAACTCTAAACTTAAATAATATTTAAAATATTATTTACAATATAAATATATAAAAGCGTATATGATGAAGCTAGAAGTAATCCTGCTACAACATCGCTAAAATGATGTATTCCAAGATAAATTCTACTAAATCCTATCATTAATATTAGTCCTACAAGCAAAAAACATAAAGCTATTTTAACATTAATTAGCATAGAACTATTAATAACTAAAAATAAAATAAAGCCATAAAAAGCAGTTGACGTCGCAGTATGTCCTGAAGGATAACTATAACTTTTTTCATAAACAAGTCTTTTTATATTAGGTCTTTCTCTTCTTATAATATTTTTAACCAAAGAAATAATAATAGCATTAATTATTAATAATAAATCAATTAATATTGCTATGGTTTTATCTTTTAGAAAAATTAAAATTAAACATCCCATTAATATAAAATAAAAAGTACTTCCAAAAGTAGTTATAATTTTAAAGAAAACAGTATAAGAATCTCTAATTTTTATTAAACTATAAACTTTATCATCATATTTTTTTAAATAACCTTTAAACATTAAAAAAGTCCATATACAAAAAAATAAAATTAACAAAAAAACTATTATTATCATATCAATCACTATTAATATTATATACTAAAGTTTATTAAAAAGCGACTAAATTTATAAATTTTTTTAAATACAAAAATATTGATAATTTAAGAAATCACCTTATTTAAAACCATACTTGTAATATTTCAAGTTTAATTTACTATTTACAATATGAGCTTTTATATGTTTGAAATAATTACAAGTTAAATAAAAAATAATTAGCGAATACTAATTACATTTTTTGTTTGATTTAACCCCTTTAAAATCTATATTCTTTATAGCAAAGTCTAGGCACTGACTTATAAGTTCATTTCTACTAATATTAATTTTGTTTGCAATTTTATCTAGTTCTTCTACTCTATAATCTTCAATTCTTATAGTAATGACTATTTTATCGCTTTTAACAGGTTGAAATCTTTTCATATTGTCGCACCTCTCTTTTTCTTATATATATTGTAATCTTTTTATGCTAGTAATAATATGTTCAAAATTTGAACACAAATA
>CAPZYV010000024.1 GCA_948750805.1 uncultured Bacilli bacterium
ACACTCTTCTGGTAAGTAAGTCCCCATAGCTTTTTTAAAAGCGAGTGGATTAGGTTTTTTATATTCTTCTCCGCCTATTACTTCAGTGAAAAACTCACGCATTCGAGCAGTTTCCAAACGTTTTTCTTGAGGTTCTTTAAACCAATTAGTTAGAACTACTAAATCATATTTTTTACTTAAATATGTTAGTACTTCATTAATAGCAGGATTAGGGTCGGACATAGAACCTAAATTTTTTTGCCATTCATTTATAAAATCCATATTTGCATTTAGATTAGTAAAATCATTAAAAGCTTTTAATAAATCTTCTCTGTTATAATTATTATGTAATGATTCATAGTATGCGACTACTTTAGCATCATTTTCAGGATAATCTAGATTAAAATCTTTTAATGTTTTTAGAAATCCTTTGGAATATTCTTTTTTCCAGGGAATTAAGGTATCATCTAAATCAAAGATTAATCTTTTTATTTCTGCCATATTTCCTCCTTTAAAAACAAATAAAAACCATAAATTAAGGACGCAAATAGATGCGCGGTACCACCTTAATTCATGATTTTTCTCATGCTCTTTAACTCAATAACGGAGAGTTCCGTTTAAACTCCAGAGTCATCTTCCTTAGATTTATTATTCGTTTGCATCAACCACGAACTTTCTAAAAATAAATAATAAGTACTCGTTCCTTCAACGTTTAAGATGACTTTATTATATAAATTTTTTTTATTTCTGTCAAGTTAATCTTTTTATTGATATCTAAAGTTGTTTTTGTTTGATTAACTTATTTTTATCTTTAAATATCAAGTTTTTTTGAAAAAATACTTGCGATTAGCTTTCCAATATTTAATTCTGTTGTTAGTTTTGATTCGCTATAAATAATTACAAGGCCGATACTATCATTTAAAGAGATTATAGGAATAAAAATAAAATTACCATTTAAGCTGATATTATCTATTTTAAAAATATAGTCTTCTTTAGTAATAATCTCTCTATTTTCTATAATCTTTTGATAATCTGAAGAAATATTTTTATTTATTAAATCTTGATTTATACCATTTTCAGCAATTATTTTTTCACGGTCAGTTATTAATATTTTATGACCTAAGTTACTATACACTATTTCACATAAAACACTTGCTAAATAGCTTGATGATGCTAGTCGATTATATTTTTTTAGAATAATACTATCATATTCAGTAAATATTTCAACATTTTCGCCATCTCTAATGCCTAAGTTTCTTCTAATTTCTTTGGGAATTACAATTCTTCCTAATTCATCTATTCTTCTTACAACTCCAGTGGATTTCAAGTAATTACAACTCCATTTCTAATATTAATATTAGCTGGTTTTGGTTTTTTATACTTAATTTATTTTCTTATATGTTGTATAAAAAACAAATTTAAATGATACTTTTTTAATAGAATAAATATTTGTTTTAATGTTAAATTAACAGAAACTATTTATTATATATTAATATAAATTATTTTTATGCATAAACAATATTTTCAAATTATTTATTAACTTAAAAGCTCTAACTTTTGGCTAGAGCTTTAATATGTTTTAATAAGTTCTAAAAGAGGTACAAAAGTATATAAGAAATGTTTATCATTCTTTTTTAACATTAGAGATATTTTTATGCGTTTATTTTGATATTTAAATTTTAAATTAGGGTTAATATTATATGATTCTAAGAATAGCTTATCTGCTTTTATTTTATTGGATAATTCTTCTGGTAGTTCAAGTTCGATATAACTATTAGTTTGAGTAACTCTTTTTATATTTAAAGAATTAGCCAGTTTTTCAAACCACTCTTCGTACATATAAATGACAATATCTTCATTTACTTTACCGAATCTATCTTCTAGTTCAGATTTTACTTGATTTAATTTTTCTTCTGAATCTATTTCATTTATTTTATTATGAATTTCAATTTTGATTTCATCATCACTTATGTAATCATTACTAATATGGGTGCTTACATTTATTAAGGCAGTTGGTGATTCATCTTTAGGAATTTCTTCACCTTTTAAACGGCGCATTTCTTCTTCTATCATTTGCATATATAGATTTATACCTATAGAGTCAACAAATCCGGCTTGTTCACTACCAAGAATATCGCCAGCTCCTCTTATAGCTAAATCTCGCATAGCAATGCGATATCCACTTCCAAGTTCAGTAAACTCTTTAATAGCTTCTAATCTTTTTATAGCTACTTCATTTAATAACTTACTTTTATTATACAAAAGATAAGAATAGGCAATTTTATTACTTCTTCCTACACGACCTCTTATTTGGTATAGTTGTGATAATCCAAAATGGTCGGCATTATATATTATTAATGTGTTAGCATTTGGAATGTCAATTCCAGTTTCAATAATTGTGGTACAAACTAAAATATCGTATTTATAATCGATAAAATCTTGCATAATATTTTCTAATTCTTGCTTAGTCATACGACCGTGGGCACTTATAATTCTTGCTTCTGGAACTAAGTTCTTAAGTTTGTATTCAATACTTGGTAATTCTTCTATATTATTAAATAAGACGAATACTTGGCCTTTTCTTGATAGCTCTTTATAAATAGCATCTTTAATTATTAAGTCTTGCTCTTCTAAAACATAGGTTTGAATTGGGTATCTATTTACAGGAGCTGTATCTATTACTGATAAATCTCTGAGTCCTGACATCGCCATTTTAAGAGTTCGAGGGATTGGAGTTGCAGATAAAGTTAATACATTAACATCAGTTTTGTATTTCTTTATTTTTTCTTTATGAGTTACACCAAATCTTTGCTCCTCATCTACTATTAATAAGCCTAATTTTTTAAATTTAACATCATCACTTAATAGTCTATGAGTACCAAAAATAATATCTAATTTACCTTCACTTAATTCTTGTAAAATTCTTTTAGTATCTTTAGCACTTGTAAATCTATTTAATAAAGCTATGTTTACAGGATAATCTTTAAATCTTTTTATTGCTGATTGATATTGCTGTTTGGATAAAATAGTTGTAGGACATAAATAAAATACTTGCTTATTATTGGCAATGGCTTTAAACATAGCTCGAAATGCTACTTCTGTTTTACCAAAACCAACATCACCACATAATAATCTATCCATTGGAACTTGACTTTTTAAATCTTTATCTATTTCCTTTATTGCTTTTTCTTGGTCTGTTGTAGCAATATATTCAAAACTTTGGGCAAATTCCTCTTCTATTTCATATGTTTCGTAAGCATCTCCTTTTAGTGCTTTTCTTTCGGCATACAATTTTAGTAACTCTTCAGAAATATCTTTAATTCTTTTTTCAACGCTTCTTTTAGTCTTTGCCCAAGCTGTAGAACTTAATTTATTTATTTTAGGTTTTAAACCATCTTTACTAGCATATTTTAAAATAGTATGAATTTTTTCGACTGGTATATAAACTTTATCATTACCTTCATAAAGTATTTCTATATAATCTTTTGCTAAGCCATTTTGTGTTAAAGTTTTAATACCACTATAAATACCTATTCCATGAGCCATGTGAACGACATAATCGCCTTTATTTAAAGAATTTAAATCTTTTATTTTACGACCTATTTTATAAGAATTTTTATATTTAATTTCCGTTTTGGTAACAGTTTCTATATCATTTTCACTTATGACAACATATTTATCAAATATAAAACCTTTATTTAAAGATTGATTAATTATCTTATGTGGAACATTAATGTTTTCTTTAATAATATTTTGTTCATTTTTTTTAGGTAAATAAAAAATTATTTCTTGGCCTTTTTTATGCCAAATTTCACATGCTTCTTTTAATTTTTCTATATTAGAATTAAAATTAGTTATTTCTTTACTAGAAAAAGATAAAATATTATCAGTAACATTCTTATTATCAATAAAATTTATATATATGTTTTTTTTAGGATTTATATCGTCTAGGGAAAACATAAACTTAATATTTTTGTCTAATTCTTTTGCAATCTTGTATTCAAACATTTCTTCTTCGAGTTTTTTATAACTAGCTTTAATTCTATTATAGTCGATAGTAACTACTTCTGGTTCATTAGCATAATCATAAAGACTGGATTTTTGGTCAGTTTCAATTTCGCCATTAGATATTAGAGTTATCTCATTTATATTTTCAATTGACATTTGAGTATTTTCATCAAAGTAGCGAATTGATTCAATAGTATTACCAAAAAATTCAATTCTAATGGGGTGTTCACTTAAAGTTACAAATATATCAATAACAAAACCTCTTACAGCATATTCACCAGTGGATGTTACGACAGTATCTCTTTTATAGCCTAATTTTTCTAGTAATTCGATTAAACTATCTCGATTAATATCCGTACCTACTTTTAAAGGAATGTTTAATTTATTTTGAACTTTAGTATCGGTTAAATATTTTAAATATCCCATTAAATTGGTAACTATTATTCCACTTTTATCTTTTATATTTTCTAAAGTCTCAATTCTAGTTGTCTTAAGTTCTGGTGAAATAGCTAATGCTGCACTTGCTAAAAAATCATCCATAGGAAATAGATAAGTATTATTATTTAATGATTTGATTCCACTAAAAATATTATTTGCTTCATATAAGGTGCTAGTTAAAACTATAATATTTTTCTTTGTTTTCTCATGTAATTTATGCACGTAAATATGGGCTAACTCGTGAGTTAACCCAGTAATAGTAATATTGTTTTCATATTTAAAATAGTTATCTAAAAAATCCATATGCTCCTCCAATAACTACTCATTATTTTGGATGTTCTTTTGCAGGTTTTCTAAATTGCCATTATAATTATTCATTAATTTAGATAAATTTGTTCCCTTAATAAAATCTTCTATAATATCGTTAAAAATGGGATATAGTTTTTGTAATTTTTCTTCTTCGGAAGCAGAAAAATGACCTAGAACATAATTTTTAGTATCATAATTTTTATTATGCGAAATACCTACTTTTAATCTTACAAAATTTTTTGTGCCAAGATTGTTAATTATAGATTTAATACCATTATGCCCACCATCACTACTATTTTGTTTAATTCTAATTTTTCCAAACTCTAAATCTAAATCATCATGAATAACTAAAATATTTTCAGGTTTAATTTTAAAGAAATTAACTATTTCGCGAACTGCCTCTCCAGATAAGTTCATATATGTTTCAGGTTTTAAAAAATAAACTTTTTCATTATTTATAGAAATGTATGTATACAAACCTCTAAATTTCTTTTGCCAATTTGCATTATTAAGATAATTATCTAGGACCATAAAGCCAATGTTATGACGTGTGTTTTCATATTCTTTACCAGGATTTCCTAAGCCAACGATTAATTTCATTTTATCACCTTTTTTTAAAAATATTTTTATATGTTTTTGTTTCTCTATTAATTATTTTACTTTTTATTTTAACACCGATGTTAGCATTTTTAACAAATTTAAGCAGTACCATTATAGCATAATCTGTCGGTTTTGTATAAATAAATTCTATTTCTTTAACATGAAGATTATATTTATTTGCTAAAGTTATAATGTCTTCCAAACGTTCAGGACGATGGACTAAATAAAATTTTCCATTATCTTTTAAAAGAGTGCTGCTGACTTGAATGATTTCTTCCAATGTTATTGAAATTTCATGACGAGCCATAGCTTTCTCTTTATTTTCATTTAATAAAGAATTTTTATTTACTTTAAAAAATGGTGGATTACAGGTAATTATATCAAAATTATTTCCCGGGAAATAATTGTTAGTATCTTTGGCATTAATATTTAACATTTTTATTTTAGATTCTAATTTATTGTACATTATACTTTTTACAGCTAAATCATATATTTCTTTTTGAATTTCAACACCAGTTATGTTAATATCATGATTATTTGCTAAAATTAAAGGAAGTGGAGCATTTCCACTACATAAATCTAATAGATTTTTATCACTTTTTTTAATATCAACAAATTCGCTTAAAAGTAAGGAATCTAAGGAAAATTTAAACTTTTCGCTATCTTGATATATTTTTAGGTCATAATCAAATAAATCATTTAAGAGGACAGCCATTATATTCTCCAGCTTTTATTTCAATTTTTTCATTATCTACTAATACCTTATAAGTTCTGGTTAATGTGTCTCTTGATACAACTTGACCTTTTCCTTTTTCAGTTTCAACATATTCGCCAACTTCCGGTAAACCTTTGGAACAATTTATGTACTCTTCATCTTCATATGTTAAACAACATAAAAGTCTTCCGCATAATCCATTTATTTTAGATGGGTTTAAAGCTATACCTTGGTTTTTAGCCATATTCATGGAAACAGAGTCAATATGGCTTAAGAAATTAGCACAACATAATTTTTGTCCACATGGACCTACTCCCCCTATTTCACGTGCTTTATCTCTGGCTCCGATTTGACGCAATTCAATACGAGTGCGGTAAATTAAAGCTAACTTTTTAGCTAATTCACGAAAATCTATTCTATTATCTGCTAAAAAATTAAACACTAACTGTTTACGGTCAAATGTGAAACTTGCATTAATTACTTTCATATCTAGCTTTAATTCTTTAGCTATAGAGCGACAATCTTTTAAAGCTTTATCAGCATCCTTAAGATTTTTTAAATATTGTTCATAGTCATTTTTGGTTGATATTCTAATAATTTCTTTAAGCTCTTCTAAATTAGCTATAGTATTTTCATCAATATTAGAAACTACTTTGCCAAATTGTTCTCCTCTTTCTGTATTTGTTATTACAGTAACATTAAGAGGACATTTAATATTGCTCTTAAAATTGTAAATTTTACCATTATCTTTAAAATTTACGCCATATATATAAACTTTATCCATTTGTATCTCTCATTTCTATAATAAATTTATCTAATAATAATTCTATATTAACATTATAACTTAAATCTTCTAGAGTTTGGCTAATAATTTGCAATTTTTTTGTAATTTCAGTAATAGGTAATTTTAGTTCATAGATTTTAGTTATTTCTTCTTGGTAATTTTTATTTAATAATTTCAGAAAAGATTGATAATATATTTCTAAGATTATTTTTAATATATTTTCTATATCTTTTCTTTCTGAGAAGATAGCTAAAACTTCTTTTTTGTTGTTAATAATATTGCTACTATTTAAATTATGTAAATAACTTTTAATAACCATTAAATAGTTTTCATATTGTTCATCAGTTATATTTAAACTAGATTTTAAATTGTCATTGTCATAATTTAGTACTAAAGACTGACATCTACTTTTTATGGTATCAATCATTACATCTTTATTGCTAGTTATAAAAAAGCCAATTATACCTTCAGTTGGTTCTTCTATAAATTTTAACATGGAATTAGCACTACTGAGATTTAATTTCTCGGCATTTTTAATAATATAAACATTATATTTACTATAAATAGGTTTTGTGCCAAAATTTAATTTTAAATTTTCTACTTGAGTTTTTTTAATGCTTGTCCCATCTGGTTCAATTATTTTTAAACTTGGTAAATTATCTTTATTTATTAAGTTACATAAATTGCAATTAGTACAATTTTCTTTGTATTCGTCATTGCAATTTATTATTTTTATTAGTTCTTTTATGTCATTAGTTGCATATTCAACATTATTTGTTTCAAGCAAATAAGCGTGAGCTAGCTTGTTCTCACGATGTTTTTTTACTAATTCTTGTAAGTTATCATTTTGAAACAATTATATCACCTACTGCATTTAGATTATAAAATATGTTGCTACTAATCCTAAAATTCCAGGAATGCCCAGTATCGTTACTAATGATAAAGTTATAATGTTAATAGGAATAAATATATCTATGCTTGCTAAAATTATATTTAGCCCATATAACATTACAAAGGCAATACATATTTTTTTTGTTAATTTTATTATTTTATTTACCATATATATCACATTAAAATATATGAATTATCTTAAAAATTATTCTGATATTTTTTTGCGGTCTTCTAAAGCTTTCTCTAAAGTCACATTATCTAGGTAATCAATTTCTGCACCTATTGGAATTCCATATGATAATCTAGATATAGTTACTTTTTTATTTTCTAATATTTTCTTTATATATAAAGTCGTTGCTTCACCTTCAATAGTTGGTTTTAAAGCTAATATAAGTTCGGGATTATCCAGTTTATCTATTCTCGATACTAGACTAGGCAAATTAATATCATCAGGCCCAATATCATCAATAGGTGAAATCAGTCCATTTAAAATGTGATAGGTTCCATTAAACTTTCCAGATTTTTCAAATGATATTACACTTTTAAAATCCTCAATTACACAAATTAAATTTTTATTACGATAAGTGTCTTTACAAATACTGCATATTTCTTCATCAGTTATATTACCACATATATTACATCTACCAAGATTCTTTTTAGCATCAACAAGAATTTTACTAAAATTTTCAATTTCTTCTTCATTAAATTCGATAGCAGCTAAAGCAAATCTTTCAGCACTTCTTTCGCCTACGCCAGGAAGTTTTTTAAAGCAACTAATTAGATTTTCCAAAATATGCGGATACATTAGAATAATCCACCTAAGCCACCACCAAAGGCACCCATTTTACTTTCTATTTCTTTATCAATATCAGCGACTGCCTTATTTACAGCAATCTTAATCATATCTTCTAAAAGTTCTTTATCATCATTCTCAATAGTACCATCATAAGTTATCTTTACACTTTGAAGTTCCTTTTTACCATTCATTTTAACAGTAACCCATTCTGATTTTCCTTCAAATATTGTTTGGTCAATTTCTTCCTTTTTTTTAGTTATGTCTCTTTGCATTTTTTGAGCTTGAGCCATTAAATTTTGCATATTCATATTTATTCCTTCTTTCCTATTCTATTTCAATTTTATCTTTATCAAATATGTCCATTGCTGCTTTTTCTAAACTGTTATCATTTTCTATAACTACTTCTTCTGGTTCTTCTTCGATATATTTATATATTACTTTATTTTTAAGATTAGTAATATATGTATTTTTTTCTTCTAACCATTTACTTTCAGTAAGAGCAATAAATTTATAATCTATAGATAATATATTTTTATACTCTTTTGCTATACTATCTAAGTTTTCATTAATTAAATTTACGGTACCATTTATAGCATGAGTTAATATAATTACTTTATCACTAGCTGCTGCTATTTTACTATCAATTAATAGATTTAATAATATTTTACTATCAATTTTATTAACAAAGTTAATCCATGAATCTTTGATAGTTTGTAAATATTCCTTTTTGGCATTTACAAAACAATTATTAACTCTAATTGCTATTAATTTATTTGTCTGTTCTTCTATCTTTGAGTTATTTTCTTCAGAAATTATTTCCCGGGAAATAATTTCTGTTGGTTTATTCTCCTTTTTTTTGATTGTATTGTTCTTATTAGGGAAATATTTTAAAAGGGTAATTTCTATTAATAAATAAGGGTCAATGTTAATATTGATATAGTTAGATATTTTAGCTAATTCAAAAGCCATTTCTTTTAATAAACTATAGTCTAAGCCTGTATAATTACAATCTTTTTTAGATTTTATTGCTTCTTCTTCAATTTTTTCTAATAACTTTTTTATCAGTAATTTATAATCTATAGCTAATTTTTTGAAATTTTTCATCATTTCATCAAACTTGTCAACATTATTTTTTATAATATATTCATATAAATCATTTATTTGTTTTTTAGATACTGAACCAAAATGTGATATTACGTCATTGAGAGTTATTTCATTATTATTGCTCGACAATTGGTCTAATATACTAAGTGCATCCCTCATACCACCGTCACTTATATAAGCAATCTCTTCTAGAGCTTCATCATCAATTGTTATTTTTTCTTCTTTAATTACATATTTCAAACGGGATATAATATCATTAATTGCTATCTTATGAAAATCAAAGCGTTGACATCTAGACAATATTGTTATTGGTACTGCTTCAATATTAGTAGTAGCTAATATAAATACTACATGTTTAGGAGGTTCTTCCAATGTTAGTAATAATGCATTAAAAGCACTAGTGCTTAGCATGTGAACTTCATCTATTATATATACTTTATATTTGGAATATGCAGGGGCTAATTTAATATTATTAATAATTTCTCTAATTTCATCAACTCCATTATTGGAAGCAGCATCTATTTCGATGATATCGGCATTTTCTTTAAATGTTTTACAGCTTTCACATTTATTACAAGGTCCATATTCGCTTGGGCTTAAACAATTTATAGCTTTTGCAAATATTTTGGCTGTACTCGTTTTCCCCGTTCCCCTTGGACCCGAAAATATGTACGCATGAGAAATCTTGTTAGTATTTATAGCGTTTTTTAAAATAGAAGTCATATAATCTTGCCCAATAACTCCTGCAAAATCATCAGGTCTATATTTACGATACAGTACTTTATAATCCATTAAAACCACCTAATTAATTATATCATATATGTTTTCTTTTGTCTCGATTCTCTCTTTGGTTTTGAAAAAATTCTTTTAAAAATTTATGATATTCTTTTTCTTGCATACGTATGTTTGTTTTGATAAAATTAGTTTTATTATATTCTTTTTTTGTTTCTAACTTATCTAAAAGATAATATACATTATTTATTCTTGCTTGCTTAATAATAGATTCACACATATTACAAGGTTTCAATGTTACATATAAATCACAATCATTTAAATGCCATCTTTTTAATTTGTGAGAAGCTTTAGTAATTGCTATTATTTCAGCATGGTTTAGTATTGAATTTTTATTGTGTCTTTTATTATAAGCGCTAGCTATAATTTTTTGATTTTGAATAATTAAAGCGCTTACAGGCACTTCATTTTTTTTCATAGCTTT
>CAPZYV010000025.1 GCA_948750805.1 uncultured Bacilli bacterium
CTTCAATAGGTTTAATCTTATTCAAACCAACTAATGTATTTTTTTCTATTATTAAACTATAAGTACTTATATGTTCTGGCTTTAATTTAAGTAACAAACTAAGGTCTTTTTGAACCATTTTAATATTTTCTAAAGGAAGTGCATACATTAAGTCTAAATTAATATTTTTAAAACCAATATTTCTTAAAAGTTCCATTTTTCTTTTAGCATCTTTAAAATCAGCTTCTCTATTCATAAACTTTAATTTATCAGGATTAAAAGATTCAATACCAATACTTAATCTGTTAACCCCTTTAGCAAATAAAAATTGCATTTTCTTTTCTTCAATATCACTTAAATTACATTCAAATGTAAATTCCATACTAGAACTTTTTTTAAATCTATCTAAAACATTAAATAATTCTTCTAATTCTAAAATAGACAAAGAGCTAGGAGTTCCACCTCCAATATATAGAGTATCTATTTCTTCACCCATATATGAATTATCTATTTCCTCTTTAAGTTTTTCTAAATAAGAATTTATCCAATCACTATTATATACTACCTTACAAAAATCACAATAAGAACAAATACTGTTACAAAAAGGAATATGAATATATACTGACCTTATCTTATCCATTACTTGCGACCCCAGCTACTATACATTTTCTTTATTTCTTCTAAAGATAAAGCATCGGTATCATCTATTACATCAGGATTTTCTAATAATTTTCTTTGCATATTTAAATGTTCTTGCTCAGATATCGTTTTTGGTTTTTCTCTTCTTACTTTTACTATTTCAGCAAGTTTCTTGCTTGTTGCTACTCTTTTTATAGCATTAGCAATAGTTGTTGTAGAACAATTATATTGCTTAGCTAAAGACCGTAAAGTTTCGCTTTTATCTATAACTGCACAAACTATATCAACTGCTTGTTCATCACTTATACTTAACCCACGTCTACTTTTACTACCAGCTTTTGCTCTTGTTTCCAACAATAATCGCTCCAATGTAAGCTCAATTTTAGTAGCTAATAATTCATTATAATATGCACCATCAGGCAATCTAACTTTATTTAATACATCATTAATATATTTTCTAGAACTATTAAAATGCGTAATAGCTTCCTGAATATTATGCCCATCTAATATAAAATCAACATAAACCATAACTTGTTCTCTAGTCATATTCTTAATTGAAACTTTATATCTCATTACTTCTCATCTCCACTTAATACTGCTAAAAATGCTTCTTGTGGCACTTCAACCGAACCTACCATTTTCATCCTTTTCTTTCCTTCTTTTTGAGCTTCAAGAAGCTTTCTTTTTCGTGATACATCACCACCATAACATTTTGCTAATACATTCTTACGCATAGCACTAATTGTTTCTCTAGCTATTACTTTAGACCCTACTGAAGCTTGAACTGGAAGTTCAAACATCTGTCTTGGAATTAATTCTTTAAGTTTTTTAACAATTATACGGCCTCTACTATAAGCAAAGTCTTTATGAACAATAACTGATAAAGCATCAACTATTTTACCATTAAGTAAAATATCCATTTTAACTAAACTTGATTCTCTATAACCACAAATTTCGTAATCAAAAGAAGCATAACCTTTAGTATAACTTTTAAGTTTATCAAAAAAATCATATACTATTTCTGAAAGCGGTATTTCGTAATGAATATTAACTCTAGTTTCATCAATATATTCCATTGATTTATAAATACCTCTTTTATCTTGACATAATTCCATTATTGGTCCAATATACTCACTAGGAACAATAATATTCGTATAAATAAATGGTTCCATTATTTTAGCAATTATAGCTCTATCAGGCATTTTATTAGGACTATCTATCGCTAAAACTTCACCGTTTGTTAAAGTAACTTCATAAATAACACTAGGGCTAGTAGCAATAATACTTATCCCAAACTCTCTTTCAATACGAGTCATAATAACATCCATATGGAGTAACCCTAAAAAACCAGTTCTAAAACCAAATCCTAATGCATCACTTGTTTCAGCTTCAAATGATAAAGCTGCATCATTTAGTTTTAATTTATTTAAAGCTTCTTTTAAAGCTTCAAATTGATTAGGCTCGACCGGAAATAATCCAGAATAAACCATTGGTTTCATTGGTTGATAACCAGTTATAGGATTTTCTGCAGGATTATTGCTTAAAGTTATGGTATCACCAACACTTACCTTAGTAATATCTTTAATACTAGCACAAATATAACCTACTTCTCCAGCATTTAAAACTTCTTTTTTTACTTCTTTAGGGGTACTAACTCCTAGTTCTACAATTTCAAAGCAAGAATCGGTTGCCATCATTTTTATTTTATCTTTTACATGTAAAGCGCCACTTACTACTTTAACTAAAGCTATTACTCCTTTATAAGCATCATACCTACTATCAAAGATTAAAGCTTTAGTTTTATCTGTATTTTCAATATTAGGCTCGGGTATTCGTTTAATAATTTCTTCAATAAGTTCAGGCACTCCTACCCCGGTTTTACCACTACATAGAAGTATTTCTTCTTCACTGAAACCAAATACTCGTTTTAGTTCTGCTGTAACTTTTGGAATATCTGCATTAGGCAAATCAATTTTATTTATAACAGGAATAATAGTTAAATCATTATTCATAGCTAAATATAAATTAGCTATAGTTTGAGCTTCAATTCCTTGAGCAGCATCAACAACTAATATAGCTCCTTCACATGCAGCTAGACTTCTAGAAACCTCATAAGAAAAATCGACATGTCCAGGAGTATCTATTAAATTTAAAACATATTCTTCACCCTTATATTTAGTATGTAATTCTACTGCATTAAGTTTAATTGTTATGCCTCTTTCCCGTTCTAAATCCATACTATCAAGCATTTGTTCTTTCATTTCTCTTTTATCTATAGCATTAGTACACTCTAAAATTCTATCAGCAAGAGTGCTCTTTCCGTGGTCAATATGCGCAATGATGGAAAAATTTCTAATATTTTTTGAATTCATCTAAAACACCAATATAATTATATCGTAAATGAAAGAAAGATTAAAGTATAAATTATATTTATAAATTAAAATATTATAAAAAGCTTCGTAATTGAAGCTTTATATTTTAAAATCATCTAAGAAGTCTTCCATAGATAAAACTTTAGGCTCATTAATAACTTCTTCTTTAATTTCTACAACTTTTTCTTTTTTTTCTTCTTTCTTTTCTTTTAGAGCTACTTTAGTAGCCAAATCAAGTTTATATTTACTAATACTTGAACCGGTCGAAGCTAAATCCATAATAGCAATATCACTATTTTTAAAAATATTAATGTCAGAATCAGCTTTTGTTAAAACTAAATCTCGAGAATTAGTACCTAAAGCACTTAATACTTTATAAGTAACAGTTTTAGTTTTCTTTAAAAGTAAACTTCCTTTTTTAGCGCGACTATGAGTTTCAAGTTCTGATAATTTAACCCGTTTAGCCGTTTTATTATCCGTAAATATAGTAATATACTCAGTATTATTATCATAACTAAACATACTAACTAAATTGTCTTCTTTCAAATTAATACCTTTAACTCCGCTAGCTTTAGCTCCTATTACAGGTACATCACTTGAGTTATAATTTAAATAATAACCATTTTCTGTTACAAGAATTAAAGTTCCTAAATCTTTTTCTACGCTTATTAGTTCGTCATTATCTTTAAGTTTCATAGCAACAATTGGCTTATTACATCTAAGTACTTCAAAATCACTCATAAGAGTTCTTTTAATATTACCAAGTTTAGTCGCTAATACTAACGTATCGTTTTTATCATACATCATAGAAGCAATAACTTTTTCGCCTTCACTTAACATAACAATATTATTAACGTGTTTTCCTAGTTCTTTCCATTTCATATCCGGAATTTTATATACTGGAATAAATAAATAATTACCTGAATTAGTAAATATGAGTATTGTATCTAGAGTCGTACACTCATATAAACCAGTTACAAAATCACCAGGTTTTAAAGTAGTATCTTCCGTACTAGCAGCATAACTCTTAGCACTTACTCTTTTAATATAACCTTCATTTGTTACAACTACAACAACATTTTCCTTTGGTATCATCGCTTCTTTATCAAGCTTAATTTCCGTCACAAATTCTTCAATTTGAGTTTTTCTTGGAGTAGCATATTCTTTTTTTATTAATTTAAGTTCTTTTTTCATTACATATTTTAAAACTTCATCATCACTCAAAATTGCTTTTAATCCTTCGATTAATTTTGCAAGTTTTTCCATTTTTTCTTGTAATTCCACAACATCAGTATTAGTTAGTCGATATAATTGTAAAGTTACAATAGCTTCTGCTTGCTCTATCGAAAATTGAAACTTTTCTACTAAATTATTTTTAGCATCACTTTTATTTTTACTAGCTCTAATAACTTTTATTACTTCATCAAGGATTGAAATACATTTAATTAATCCTTCAACAATATGCATTTCTTTTTCATTTTTAGCCAAATCAAATTTAGTTCGTTCTAATATTACTTCTCTTTGATGAGCAATATAAGCATCAAGTATTTCTAAAATACCTAAAGTTTTAGGCACACGATTTACAATTGCAACCATATTGTAATTGTATGATATTTGTAAATCCGTATTTTTAAATAAATAGTTTAATATAAGTTCACTATTAGCTCCACTTTTTAGGTCAATTACAATACGTAATCCTTCTCTATCAGATTCATCACGTACCTCAGCCATTCCCTCAATTTTTTTATCAATTCTAATACCATCAATTTTATTTACGAGCATAGCTTTATTAACATCATAAGGTATTTCACTAATAACTATTTTTTCTTTTCCTTTTTCTTTAACTATTTCATATTTAGATTTAACTATTACTCTACCTTTACCAGTTTTAAAAGCATCTCTAATACCATCAATTCCACAAGCTATACCACCTGTTGGATAATCAGGCCCTTTAACAATTTCTAAAATGGTATCTAAATAACAATTTGGTGAATCAATTCTTTTAATTGTAGCATCAATTATCTCTCCTAAATTATGAGGTGGAATATTAGTTGCATATCCAGCACTTATTCCCATCGTACCATTTACAAGTAAATTTGGAAATTTAGCAGGAAGCACAGTTGGCTCTAAAAGTCTATCATCAAAGTTCGGAGCAAATTTAACTGTATTTTTATCTAAATCATTTAATAATTCATTGCTTATTTTAGCAAGTCTAGCTTCAGTATAACGATATGCAGCAGCCCCATCGCCATCCATTGAACCATTATTACCTTTCATATCAACTAAAATAGTATTTTGTTTCCACCACTGACTCATACGAACCATCGCATCATATACTGATGAATCACCATGAGGATGGTATTTACCTAAAACATCTCCTACCGTAGCAGCACATTTAACATACTTTTTATCATAAGTATATCCCGCTTTATACATTGCAAAAAGGATTCTTCTTTGAACTGGTTTTAAGCCATCCCGAACATCAGGAATAGCTCGGTCTTGTATTATTTCTTTGGCATAAGCACCAAAACGAAGACCCATTATTTCTTCTAAAGCATAATCTTCAATTTTTTTTAATATATCTTGCATATACTTCACCTTAATATATAATAACATAAAAAAAAGTATAAAGAAACTATCCTTTACACTTTTTAGTCAAACAATATCTAATAGTTTTTTAATCATTTATTTTTTTAATATCCTTAAAGTATTTAATATTGTAATTAAAGTTACACCTGTATCAGCAAATACTGCTAAAGCCATATTAGCAAAACCAAAAGTAGCAAGGCATAAAATTGAAAGTTTAGTCAAAATCGCAAATATCAAATTCATAGTAATAATTTTATTAGTTTTTCTTGATATATTCAAAATATTTAATATGCCCTCTAAATTATCATTCATAATTACGATGTCACTTGCTTCAATAGCACTATTACTTCCAAGTTCTCCCATAGAAATACCAACATCTGAAAGAGCAAGTGCTGGAGTATCATTTATACCATCACCAACAAATATAACTTTATGATTGTTTTTTAGTTCAACTAGCTTCTCATATTTTTCTTCAGGTAATAATTCAGACTCATATTCATCTATATCTATTTTATCAGCGACCATTTTAGCAAAAGTTTTATTATCGCCAGTAAACATTATAGTTTTAATATTTGATTGTTTTAAACTATTAATGACATATTTAGCATTATCTTTCACATTATCATTAAAAATTAATCCCGCAATAACTTCATTATTAATACTTAAAAATACATTTGCTATTTTTTTCGTTCCCACAAATGAAGCTGAGCCAACTTTTATTTTTTTGGAACCTACTTTATATTCTAATCCTTTACCTTCGATTTCTTTAAAATCTTTAACTTTACTAGTATCAATTTTATCTTTTATCTCATTTAATATTACTTTTGCTAAAGGATGATTTGATAATTCTTCACCCATACCTATTAAGCTTAGTACTTCTTCTTTATTATATAAATTATTATATATTTTAATATCTTCTAGTTTGAATGAGCCTCTAGTAATAGTTCCAGTTTTATCAAAAACGATTGTATCACATTTATTTAATAAATCTAAAAAATTGCTTCCTTTTATTAAAGCTTTAGCACGAGAGGCTGCTCCTATTCCAGCAAAATAACTAAGAGGTACCGATATAGCAATTGCACAAGGGCATGATATTACTAAGAATGTTAAACCACGGTATATACTATCACTAAAAGTAACGTCTAATATTAGCGGTAATACTCCACCAATTAAAACAGCAATTATTAAAACTATTGGCGTATAATAACTAGCTATTTTCGAAACTTTAGTTTCAACTTTAGATTTATTATTTGTCGCATTTATTGTAAGAAGAAATATTTTATAAGCTGTACTTTCATAATAAGTATGTGTAATTTTCACTTCTAAAATATCACCCTTATTTATAGAACCCGATAAAACTTTAGAATTCTTTTTCACTTTTTGCAAAACTGATTCACCAGTTAAATGAGATGTATCAAGAGTACTTTCGCCTTTTATAACTATCCCATCAGATGGTACTTTATCTCCTTTTTTTACAACAACAATATCATTTACTTGTAAAGTTTTAGCTTCAATTTTTTTAATAGTATTATCTATTTTTAAATAAGCTTCATCAATTTTTAAATCTAATAAACTCTTAATTTCTCTGCGGCTTTTATTAACTGCTTTATCTTCTAAAATTTTCCCGATAACATAAAGAAATACTACCATAACTCCTTCCATATGTTCACCTAATATATAAGCACCAACCGCTGATATTGTTATAAGAAAGTTTTCATCTATATTATGAGAATTAATAATTTTTTTTATAGCCTTAATGAGTGTTTTATATAAAAGCAATCCATAAACCATAATTATCATTAATTCTTTAATTAAACCTTTTGGAATAAACAATGAAATAATTAAAATAACTACTGCTCCCAATAATCTATAAATTTCTTTATCTTTTTTAAACTCTATATTTTCTTCCTGTACTTTTACACTAGGTTCAATCTTTTTTACAATTTTTTTCACTTCTTCTAAAGGATTATTTAATTCTGTTTTAAAAGATAATTCTAATAAACTAAAATTTACTATTACATCATGAAACCTTTCATCTTTATTAATTTCATCTTCAATCTTTTTTGCACAATTAGCACAGTCTAAATTTTGTAATATATATTTATAACTCTTCAACATGCTCACGTCCTATCTGAAATAATTTTGTTACATGTTCATCTTTTAAACTATAAAAGACTACTTTGCCATCTTTACGCGATTTAACTAATTTCGCTTGTTTTAAAATTCTAAGTTGATGCGAGATAGCTGATTGGGTACTATTTGTTATATATGCTAAATCATACACACATAATTCACTTAATTTTAAAGCATAGATTATTTTCATTCGTGTACTATCGCCAAAAATTTTAAAAACTTCTGCTATATCAAATAATAATTCATCACTTAACATTTTAGCTTTTACTCTTTTAGCTAAATCTTTATGTAAGACACACTCACAATCTATATCCATAATTTTATCCCTCCTTATATGAATATCTGTTCATATATTAAATTATATGCTATTATAAAAAATATGTCAATGTATTTTTATATAAAAGAAAAAATCCTTTCGGATTTATTTTCGATTAAAATCTACTAAAGATATTTTCCCATCTATTTTTACAAAAGTATAAGTATAAGTCATTAAAGAATTCTTAATATCTTCATATTTTTTTGCTAAAACATCATTATATTCTTCAGGTGTAGAATATTCAAACCCACCTAATTCATCTAATTTATTTCTTTTATTTATTGCATCTTCATAACTACCATAAAGTGAAACTGGATCATCACCTTCACAACTATAATCAAAGATATATTTATAAACTGCTACATACTTACCATTTTTTTCTTCAAAACTAATTAATTTTCGATATGCTTCTTTAGAAGCGCAAACTCCATGACCATCAAAAGTATTAATATATAATTCTTTTTGTTTATTATATTCCCAAGCATCATGTTCACATGTAGTGATTTTGGCACTTCCTTTAACATTTTCGTGTTTTAAACCAAGAGAACTAACAGAAGTTGTTTTAAAAGCTTTCTCTACATCAATCTTTTTTACCTTTTCTAAGCTATAATAATCTAAATTAGTATTTTTAGCATATTTTTTGATAGCTAACGTTAATCTTTCATTATTCGTAATATCCTCAATTTTTTCTTTATTCCAAAGAACATATAATTCTTCTTCTACAATTGTCTCCATCTCTTTTTCTGAAATTTCCTCATATTTTTTCTTTTCACCACACCCACATAAACACAATAACAATAAGCTTAATATAAATATTTTTTTCATTTATTTCACACCTTTCTTTATTTTAAAATATCATAAAGTAGCCTTGGTCAAAACAATAATACTTTCTAATCGTTAAAAAATGTTAATTGATTATTATTTTTCTTTTGAGGCATAGTTCTAGTTCTTGCCATTTGGCGATTTGGAATTTTTATATTTACTAGATACACACAAAGACTAGCGATATACCAACTTTTATTTTGTGGGTTTGTAGCAATACTTTCACAGAAATCTTTTAGTTTAGTAAAAGTTTCAAGGTATTCATCTTTTTTTAATAAATTATTTAGTTCTTTTAAATAATAGTCTTTTATTTGATATAAAGTTTTATCAATATTTTCTCTAAAACTTTCCCCATCTAAAGATTCTTGAATTAGACTTAAACCATAATTATATTCTTCATAATTACTTTTAGTTTTTTGAGGTTCTAATAATTCCGGTAATTTTATAATATCTTTATTATTTAAAATAAAAAGAATTTGGTCTAATAAATAAATTTCATAAACTCTAGCCAAAAAATCTTTAAAGTCACTAACTACAGCATAAAATCCCTGACCTTTTCTACTACTTGTAATTTGATACTTATGAGCTAACAAAGATATTCTATTCCAGGTTTCATTTACGTCAGTTTCAGTTAATATGCTCTCTGCTAAATTTATATATGTTTTTAATTTTTTTAATATAGTCCAATCATTTATATAAGTGATATCACTAATTAATGCTTCCACTTCTTTTTCGCTTATTTTATCTAGAGATAATATATTACTTCTTAAAAAATTTAATGATTTAGATTCTATATCAACCATAACATCACCCTTATAAATAGTCTACCTAAAATAAGTAAAAAAGGCAAGAAAAAAAGAGCTAATTAGCTCTATAATCATCTTCCATTGTAAATATAATATTTTCTTCAATCCACTCTTTTCGCGGTTCAACCTTATCACCCATTAAAACATTTACTCTTTTTTCAGCTAAAGCAGCATCATAAATATTTACTCTTATTAAACTTCTAGTATCAGGATTCATAGTTGTATCCCATAACTCTTCTGCATTCATTTCACCTAAACCTTTATTTCTAGATATATCTGGTTTTCCTGAATTTTCAGAGACTATTTGAAATCTTTCTTCATCAGAATAAGCATAAAAATGTTTTTTACCATATTCTATTTTATATAAAGGCGGTCTTGCAATATAAAGCTTTCCCGCTTCAATTAAAGGTCTCATAAAGCGATAAAAGAAAGTAAGTAATAATATTTGAATATGAGAGCCATCAACATCAGCATCGGTCATAATAATTACTTTGTCATAATTAGATTCTGTAGCATCAAAATCTCCACCTAGACCAGCACCAATAGTATGAATAATTGTATTTATTTCTTCATTTTTTAAGATATCAGAAACGTTTGCTTTTTCAGCATTTATAACTTTACCACGAAGAGGAAGTATTGCTTGGAATTTACGATTTCTGCCACCTTTAGCAGAACCACCAGCTGAATCTCCTTCGACTAAGAATAACTCATTAATTTTAGGATTTTTAGTTGTAGCAGGTGCTAGTTTACCTGATAAATTCTTCTCTATTTTTTGCTTTCCTTTTCCATTTCGAGCTTCTTCACGAGCTTTTCTAGCCGCTTCACGAGCTAGTTTACTTTTACTTGCTTTATCAATTATATTTAAAGCAATTTCTTTATTTTCTTCCAAAAAGAATTTTAAATTTTCATAAGTTATAGCCTCAGTTACACTACGAGCTTCTGGTGTACCAAGTTTTCCTTTTGTTTGACCTTCAAATTGTAATAAATTCTCGGGAATTTTTAAATTAATAACCGCACTTAAACCTTCTC
>CAPZYV010000026.1 GCA_948750805.1 uncultured Bacilli bacterium
ATATTAATAAACCTTTAAAGATTATTGGCATAACAGGTTCTAATGGTAAAACAACAACTACAACCATTATATATGAAATATTAAAAGCAGCAGGTAAAAGTGTAAAATTAGGTGGAAATATTGGAACTCCATTATCCCAAATTGTAAATACACTAGAAGAAAATGATATTCTTTTATTAGAAATATCAGACCATCAATTAATTGATTTTAAAGATTTTAAAACTGATATTAGTGTGCTTACTAACCTTTGTCCAACTCATTTAGATTATCATGGTTCTTATGAAGCTTATAAAAATACTAAAAAGAAAATATTTGCTCATCATACAAATAGTGATATAGCTATTATAAATAAAAATAATTTTGATTCTATGGAATTAACAAAGGATATTTTATCGACAAAGTATTTCTTTAACGATGAATCTAATTATATAAAAGACAATTTAATTTATGTTGATAAAAATGTAGTTATTAACACTCACGACATTTTATTAAAAGGGGAACACAACTATGAAAATATTTTAGTAGTATTCTTACTTTTAAAAGTTTTAAATATTGATTTTAAATATGCTAAAGAAGTTTTAAAAAACTTTAAAGGTGTTGAACATCGTATTGAATTTGTTAGAACTCTAAATGGTATAAGTTATTATAATGATTCTAAATCTACTAATCCGATTGCAACTATAACTGCTTTAAAAAGTTTTAAAGAAAATATTCATTTAATATTTGGTGGTATGGATAGAGAACAAGAATTTGAAGCATTAATACCATATTTAAGTAAAATAAAAAAATTATATGCTATTGGTGAAGTTAGAAATCGAATTGTTTCATTTGATAAAAAAAATAACATACTATATGAAGAGTATGAAACTTTAAAGGAAGCTATGGCAAGTATCAAAAATAATGCTATAGAAAACGATATAGTTCTTCTTAGTCCTGGTGCAGCTTCTTGGGACCAATATGCCAAATTTGAAGAACGTGGCGATGAATTTAAGAATATTGTTAACAATTATTAGTTTAGATGTTATAGTCAAGAACAAATCTAAATGAAGAAAACAAATCACTAAATACTATAAAATTATAAAACAAGGAAATCTTGTTTTTCTTTTTGCAAGCTTTCTTTACAAATTTAATTGTTTTTGTTATACTAACAAGTAGGTGATTGATGTGTACGTATGTGGCCGAAATGTTTTAAAAGAAACACCAATTAATAAAATTCGTAAAGTATATTTAAAAGAAAATTTTAAAGAACAAGAAATAATAAATTATCTTAAAGATAATAAAATTAAATACGAAATAGTGCCTGAATTTCGTTTAAATAAAATGACTAAAGAACGCCATCAAGGTGTAGTAATTGATGCGTTAGAATATGAATATTATAATTTAAATGATTGTTTAGACGAAAATTTTGTAGTATGTTTAGACCATTTAGAGGACCCTCATAATTTAGGTGCTATAATTAGAACCTGTGAGTGTGCGGGTATAAAATCTATTATTATTCCAAAAGAACGAAGTGTTAGAGTTACAGATACTGTAATGCGTACAAGTGCGGGAGCTATCAATAATGTTAAAATAATATTAGTTAATAATTTAAATGAAGCATTAAAAAAACTTAAAAAAAATCTATTCTTTGTTTATGCTGCAGACATGGATGGAATAAATTATGCTGATGTTGATTATGCTAATAAAAAAGTATTAGTAATTGGCTCTGAAGGAAATGGCGTTTCAAGAATAATTCGTGAAACTAGTGATGAAGTAATTAGTATTCCAATGACAGGTAAAATAAATTCTTTAAATGCTAGTGTTTCGGCAGGTATTTTAATCTATGGTATGATAAGAGGTAATAATGGAATATAATGAAGAAGAAATATTATCTTTAGCTTTAGAAAATAATGAAGAAGCGCGTAATATTATTTATGAAAAAAACAAATTTCTTGTAGATAATTTAATTCATAAATATTATCCTATTGCTACTAAATTAGGTATTGATATGAAAGAATTAGAGCAAGAGGCTTATTATGCTTTTTCTGATGCGCTAAACTCTTATCGTGAAGATAAAAATACTAAACTATCAACTTTTATTTTTCTTTGTGTAGAAAGAAGACTGCAAAAAATTATTAAACGTTACAGTGGGGAAAAAGCTAAAATATTAAATAATACTTATTCTCTAGATTATGATTATAATGAAGATGGCACTACACTAAAAGATTTAATAAGTGATAATGAGCAAAGTGACCCTTTAAATAATTTAGCTAGTGAAGAAGATTATAAAGAATTATTAAAAAAGATTAAAGAATGTTTATCTGAATCAGAGTATATTGTATTTAATTATGTCATAAAAGATTTTGATTATCAAACAATCGCTTTACTTATAAATAAAAATCCGAAACAAGTAGATAATACTATTCAAAGAATCAAACATAAAATAAGAGATATTATCATGAGTGATTAACTTTATCACCTTGATAAATATCTCTTTTTTTCATTTCTTTATCTATATCATTTAATACACAAAATTTTTTTAATAGCCAAGCAGGAGCTATAAGTTCTTCTTTTATGGGGTCACCAGTAATTCTTTCTATTACAACTTTTTCATTTAAATTTTCTAATTGTTCACAAACAATATCAATATATTCTTCTTTACTTAAAATATGAAAAGATTCTTTTTGATACATACAAGCCAGTTCTGTATCTTTAGATATATATAACATATGGATTTTAATGCCATCAATATTAAGCTTATTTAAATATTTAACAGTTTCTATCATCATTTCTTTAGATTCGTTTGGTAAACCATTAATAATATGCACAACTGTAAAGATATTTCTCTTTTTTAAGCTTTTAATAGCTTTTTCAAAATTAGCTAAATCATGTCCTCTATTTATTAATTTTAAAGTTTCATCATGCATAGATTGTAAACCAATCTCTAAAGTTAAAAATGTTTTTTGATTCAACTCTTCTAAATAGTCTAAAACATCATCTGCTAAACAATCACTTCTAGTTGCAATCGAAAGACCTACAACATTAGGAATTGATAAAGCTTCTTCATACTTTTCTTTTAAAGTATTTAAAGGAGCATAAGTATTACTATTAGCTTGAAAATAAGCAATGTATTTAGAATTTGGCCATTTCTTTTCAAGTGGTATTTTGACAATTTCAAATTGGTCTTTTAAATCTAAATGAGAAAAGCTATTACCACTTCCGTGACTGCAAAAAATACATCCCTTACCATTTTTAAAATTAGGACAACTAAAATTACCATTTAAACTAACTTTAAAAACTTTAGAATTAAATTTAGTTCTTAAAAAATAATTTAAAGTATGATATCTTTTATTATCTAAAGTATATTTAAACATATGCTTCACCATTTATATTTTACGATTTATAACTATATTTGTCTAGTTGTAACATCAAGCGTATTATTTGCATATCTTCTAATTGCAACATTTAGTACGATATCATAAAGTGGGATATTATTATCTACTAAAAAATCAATAATTGATATAAGTTCTTCTTTTGTTAAAGTTCTTCCAGTACCTGGTATAGGAAACCCATTTTCATCTTTTTCTAAATTAACTTCAATATTACTATTTATAATATTATCTATATTAACAAATGTCGCAATCTTAAATTTTGCAAAAAAATTTCTTAAAATTTGACTATCTTCATTACTTAAAAATTTACTAAAAATCTTTGGCACAGAATTTAATCTTCTACCATTTAAGAATAAATAATAATCAACAAAATCAAAACTTCTAATTCCTGTATCTGTTAAAACACCATTTTTAATATTAATCACAAGTTCATTATATAAAATTGCAAGCTCTATATTATCTTTAGGAGTAATAGTTCTTTTAGCTAAAACTTGTCTTTTTAATTTTTCATCTTCTAAAAAATGACATCTCTTAAAAAATCTATTAGGGTTTAAATTATGTAAAGAACAATACTCATCAGAACTTAATTCACTTTTAAGAAAATCTGTATATAATTCTTCTAAATTTACTGGCTTAATATAAGTTTCTTCTAGTTTTTCTATTAATTCTTGATATAAATCATCTTGAGCTTTTCTATCTAAACTGTTGCAATAATGATAAACATAACCTCTTATCTCTTCTGGCGAAATTTTATTTTGTTTTCTAATTCTGGTTCTTTCTTCAATTGTTCCTGCGTTTCTAAATGCTTCAACATTTTTAATATATTTACAATCAGAAGTAGTAAAGCAAGAATAATATTTTAATAAAATAGTACTAATTAAGTTTTTATGTTTAATATAAACATTTTGAAAATCTTGGTCATTAGCGGCATAAGAAGATAAATGCCATATAATAAAGTTTTTTGAAATACCAAATACTTCAAATGTTTCTTTAACATCATCCAAATCTTCTGCTTCTATTAGAGCCATTTTATCTAGTGCTTGTTCAATAATTATTTTAATAGTATTATTAAATTGAAAAGTTTCTTCTAGTCCTTCGCACATAGAAAACTTTTGTGCTTTACGAAAATCAACACTTGATAATGGCTTGAGATTAATAAAATTATCAAAAGCTTCTCTATAAGTCATAAAAATCACCCTTTAAAATTAGTAATACTCTATCACAAAATAGTTTAAAAGTCTAGAATTATTTCTTACTAAAATTTATAAATAATTAAATTATAAAAATTGTGCTATTTCTTATTTTAGTTCATATACTTTTTTAGAAGGGACGGGCTATCATGTATCAAGGTCTAAATAATAATGAAGTAGAACAAAATCGTAAAAAGTATGGAACTAATAATATTAGTAATGTTAAAACAAATAGTTTTTTTAAACTTTTATTAGAGTCATTAGGTGACCCCATCATAAAAATTCTATTAATAGCACTAGCTATAAAAGTAGTATTCTTATTTAAAGATTTTGATTATTTTGAAACACTAGGTATTTTAATTGCTATATTTTTGGCTTCTTTTATTTCTACTATTTCTGAATATGGTAGTGAAGCTGCATTTAGACGTCTGCAAGAAGAATCTTCAAAAATACTTGTTAAAGTTATTAGAAATGGAGCAGTTATTTCTATCCCTATTGAAGAAGTGGTGGTCAAAGATATAATAGTTTTAGGAAGCGGAGATAAAATACCTGCAGATGGTTATATTTTAAAAGGTGAGTTAAGTGTTGATGAATCAAGTCTTAATGGTGAAGCTAAAGAAGCTAAAAAGTATCCGCCTTTAAATGTTAATAATTTAAAAGATAATAATAAAGTTTTTAGAGGAACAGTTGTATATAACGGTAATGCTTATATGGAAGTTACAAGTGTTGGGGATAAAACTATGTATGGTGCTTTAGCCCATGAAGTTGCAGAAGCTTCTCCTACCTCTCCACTAAAATTACGTCTTGCTGGACTTGCTAAATTTATTAGTAAAATAGGTTATTTCGGGGCTGGGTTAGTAACTATATCTTATCTTTTTTCTGTAATTGTAATTGATAATAATTTTGATATGACAGCCATTTTAAATACACTAACTAATTTTAAAGTTATGTTTGACCACTTAATTTACGCATTAACTTTAAGTGTTACAATAATTGTAGTCGCTGTACCAGAAGGTCTTCCTATGATGATTACTTTAGTACTATCGAGTAATATGAAAAAAATGCTTAAAAGTAATGTTTTAGTGCGACGACTTACAGGTATTGAAACTGCTGGCAGTATCAATGTTTTATTAACGGATAAAACTGGAACTTTAACTAAAGGCAAATTAGAAGTAACAGAAATCATAAGTGGAGATAATATTTACTATAAAAACATTAATAATCTTCAAAAAAATTTTGCTTATTATGAAAAAGTATATGAGTGCTTATACTATAATAACGATTCAAGTTATGATACTAATAATAATCCAATTGGGGGTAATCAGACTGATAAAGCATGCTTAAAGTTTTTAAATTTTGATAAAAATATTAAAAGAGCCATCATTAAGAAGACTCCATTTGATAGTAAAGTAAAATATAGTACAGCTACGTTAAATAATGGTTTAACATATATTAAAGGTGCTCCTGAAATAATTATGCCCAATGTAAGTTTATACTTAAATAAAAATGGTGAAGAAAAAGTTATCTTAAACAAAAAATTATTAACTAATCAAGTCGCTTCTTTAACTAAAAAAGGTATTAGAGTATTAGCTTTATGTTATAGTAAAAATAATAGTCTTGATAACTTAGTATTTATAGGTCTTATTGCAATTCGTGACGAACTAAGAAAAGAAACTAAAGAAGGTGTTAGTTTAATTAGAAGTGCAGGTATTAATATAATAATGATTACTGGTGATGCTCGTGATACAGCATGTGCTATAGCTCATGACGCTGGGCTACTTGATGAAGATGATTTAGTTTTAACGAGTAATGAATTATCTAAGATGAGTGATGAAGAATTAAAAACTAAAATCGGAAATCTTAAAGTGGTTGCCAGAGCTCTACCCCAAGATAAATCACGTTTAGTAAGAGTGTTAGAAGAAATGGATTTAATTGTCGGTATGACAGGGGATGGTGTCAATGATGCTCCAGCTCTAAAAAAGGCTAATGTTGGTTTTGCGATGGGAAGTGGTACTGAGGTAGCTAAAGAAGCTAGTGATGTTGTTATTTTAGATGATAATATTTTATCTATTAGTAAAGCTATTTTGTATGGACGAACTATATTTAAAAGTATTAGAAAATTTATTATATATCAGCTAACAGTTAATATGTGTGCCTTAATTTTATCAATAGTCGCTCCTTTTATCGGTATAAATACGCCTATAACAATTATTCAAATGTTATGGCTTAATATGATAATGGATACTTTTGCTGGCCTTGCATTTTCTTTTGAACCGGCTCTTAAAAGTTATATGACTGAACCTCCTAAATCTAAAAATGAACCAGTTATAAATTCTTATATGATAGGTGAAGTTTTATTTACTGGTTTATATTCCGCCATATTATGTATTTTGTTCTTAAAATTACCAATAGTTCGAGAATATATTAGGGTTGGCGAAAACTATAAGTATTTAATGACTGCCTATTTTGCTTTATTTATTTTTATCGGAGTATTCAATTCATTTAATGCCAGAAGTGAACGTTTAAATATATTGGCTAATTTAAAAGAAAATAAAGTATTTATTATAATCATAGCATTTATTTTAACAGTTCAAATTTATCTCATTTATCACGGGGGAGACTTATTTCGGACATACGGCCTAACGGCAAAAGAACTTTTCATTGTTTTACTATTAGCAGCTACTGTATTTCCTGTTGACTTTTTACGCAAAATTTATTTAAGACGCCATCACTTAAAAACTGGTGTGTAAAAAAATAAATTTATTACACCGTTCGACAAATTTTGCACGAATTATATGTTAATATCTTTTTAGGTGATGTAAAAATGCGTACATTTTATATATTTAATATTAATAAAAGTTTTTATAATCTTATGAAAAACAATCCATATCATTTATATAAAGCGATGGAAGATATTCATACATTTGATGAAAGCGATATTAATATGGCTTATGATTTATTTAAACAAATAGCTAGCCCTTTTGATAAAAGTAAAATTAATAATAAAATATTTAATGAAGCTAAAGATAATGACTTTTATTCTAAGTTTCATAACGTTCATCGAATCCAAAATAAATATATACCTGAAGATTCTATGTTAGTGGTTAATAATGCTTTTATTCTTTTAGAAAGTAATATTTTAAAACCATATTTTATGAATACACTAAAAGAATATAAAAATTTATTTGTTTGCGATTTTAAAAATAAAGATTATTTTTGGTTAAACGAACTTGTTTGCTTGTAAAAAACCATATTTTATAGTAAAATTAAATACGTAAGGAGAAAAAATTATGTGGGGAGAAATACTTTGGGGAATAATTGGTTTAATCGCTGGTTTAGTAATTGGATTTTTTCTAGCTAGATTCTTAATGCAAAAATATTTAAAGAAAAATCCACCTATAAATGAAAAAATGATTGAAGTTATGATGACTTCTATGGGAAGAAAGCCAAGTAAAAAGCAAGTAAACCAAGTTATGAGCCAAATGAACAAATTTATGTAAAAAATGAAGCCAATGTGCTTCATTTTTTCATATCATTATAAATACTACTATCTACCATATCTTTATAATTATCAATATTATTTCTAATTAGAGTCGCACTTATTGGAAATAACTTTCTATTTATATCAACTTCTCGATTTATAATATGCATATATTCTGCAACTTTAATCCCATATTTTTCACTACTATAAAAATGAGTTGGTTTAATATTGCCTAAAACATTTACTAAATATTTCATTTGTACTTGAACACTTTTATAATCAAGACCATACATTGATGGGGGATTATGAGCTATTATTATTTTAACTTCTGGGTATAATTTTTTAATCCATTCAGCTCTTATTTCAGAACTAATATTTATTACATCAGTATCATATACAATTACATAGAATATATCCATTTCTTTTAAAGCTGTTTCAATTAAATATTGATGTCCTTTATGAAGGGGAGCAAACTTACCTATTGTAAAACCAATTTTTTTATCCATTTTTAACCTCTAGAATTATTATAAGTTAATTTATCAATTTTTCCAAGAATATAATCAGCACTAACATTATAATTTTTACAAATGGTATATAAAAAGGGAGTGGCAATTAAATTTGTGCCTCTCTCATATTCAGCAATAGTTGATTGATTCACGTGTAATATCGAAGCTAATTTATTTTGAGTCAGTTTATTTTCTTTACGAAATTCTTTAATTCTTTTCCCAGATTCTAATTTATCAAGCTTTTTAATATTGACATAGTTTAATAAAATTAAATATATAATCTAATGAAACATTAAAATAATCACATAAAGTACTCAAATATTTTATAGGTATTATATAATATTCGCTTTCATAATGGGTATATGTAATTTCAGATATATTTAAAATTTCTGCTACCATTTTTTGAGTTAGGTCATGTTTAACTCTTAGTTCTTTTAATCTTTCACTATACATTAATTTCACCAAGATAATTTTCTCATATTAATTTATTAATAAAACCAAACCGTTAAAATAATGATATTTTTCTTGACTTTAAATATAGAAGATAATATAGTATTAATGTAAATAATAAAATTCTAAAATTGAGCGCTAATTATTTAGAATTTTGAAAGAAGGAATAAATAATGCAATTTGAAGTAATAAGAAAAAGTCATAAGAAGAGTATTATAGTAGGAGTTACTATCTTTATAATATTAGCAATAGTATTAGTAGTAAAATTTACTTTTGCTGAATATAGCTTAGTAAAAAGTATTAAAATAGCACAAGGAACTATTAATTACAAAATACCAGATTTTAAAATAATGGCAATGTATAAACAAAAAGAAGAAAGTAATTGTACTGAAGATTCTTGCTATAATGAAATGGCAGAAAATGAAGTAATGCCAGAAAGTGGTTATGTTATAAATGAATCTAAAAGTTATTGTGAATTAAATGGTAATAAAGATAATAATGCCAAAATATATACAGACGATAATGGTAATCATGTGGTTTCTAAAATTACTAGGGGAAGTAGATGTTATATATACTTAGATAAAGTTCTAACAGCAGGAGAAACAATACTTGGAAATGTTACTGTAAATAGTGGAACACCAGATTTTAGTAAAACAGCGCAAGCGGAATGTAGCAATACATATGCTTGTGAAACAACAAATGGCGTATATAAAGCCAAAGATAATGATGGAGAAAGCTATTACTTTAGAGGAAGTGTCGAAAATAATTATGTAAAGTTTGCGGGATTCTATTGGCGAATCATCAGAATAAATGGCGATGGAAGTATAAGACTAATTTATGATGGAACAAGTGCTCATGCTAATGGTACAAGTACAAGTGAAAGCATAGCAGTAACAGAAGTAAAATGGTCTCATAAAGATGCATATTGGAATAGTTCGGATGACAATACATACATGAACAATAATGCGTATGTCGGATTAAAATATACAATAGGAGAACTTAGAGGGCTAGGAACAAAATCAAACGCTTTACAAGAACTAGAGAAATGGTATACAAGTAATCTATCAAAATATGCAAATAAAATAGATACTAATGCAGGATTCTGTGGCGATAGAACACCAAGTACAAGTAATACAACAAGTAATGGTTTAGGAGGAACAGGAACAACCGAAACATATTATGGAGCGAGTATAAGACTATTTAATAGTGACAGTTCAGCAAATTCATCTCCAGTGTTAACATGTGAAAATATTAATGATTTGTATACGATAAGTAATTCAAATAAGGGGAATAAAAGTTTAACATATCCAATCGGATTAATAACAGCAGATGAAGTTTCTATGGCAGGAGGAATAACTACAGTAAGAAATAGCGGTTACTACTTATATAATGGACAAAATTATTGGACTTTATCACCAAGAAATTTTAAGTATACATCAGCTTATATGTTTTTTGTGGATGATGGTGGGGGCAATAACGGTAATCATATGCATGCAACACTTGGCCTACGTCCAGTAATAAATATTCGTTCTGACACTAAATTTATTTTCACGGGAACAGGCGATAAAGGAACTATCACTAACCCTTACATTGCATCCTGACTAACGGACAGTTTTAGGTAAAGCAAGATAAACAGAGAAAAGAATAAGAAA
>CAPZYV010000027.1 GCA_948750805.1 uncultured Bacilli bacterium
AAGTAATATGAATATTACAGATTTTACAACATACCTAATAAAAAATATTGTAAAAAATCCAGATATGATTAAAGTAAGCAGTTTTCTAGGTGAAGATGAGATTACAATTATTGAAATACTTGTATCTAATGAAGATATGGGAGCAGTAATTGGTCGTGGTGGTAAAAATGCTAAAGCACTTAGAACCATCATTCAAGCTCATGCTTATTTAAATGATATTAAGAAAGTAAAAATCAATATTGATTCATTTTAAGAGCTTAGCTCTTTTTTATTTTAATTAATTTAAAATATTTACATATAATAGAAATGTAGCAAAAAATTATTTGACTATTAGAAAGATAAAGTGTATACTTTTTAATAGAAAGTAGGAACGTATGAAGAGATTAATAAGTGCGATTGTAATGTTAATTATTATTATTCCGATAGTCTGGTATGGCGGGGCTTTATTTAGAGTTGGGGTAGGAATAGTAGGAGTTTTGGCTTTAAAAGAAATATTAGATTTAAAAAAAAGTCATCAAAAAATACCTATCATAGCAAGTTTGATGAGTGTAATTGCTCTTTTATTTATTATATTTGCTGAATATGAAGGTTATTCAATGATGTTTGGAGTTACTTATAAAGGAATTGCCATTTTATTATTAGGTCTTTTAACATTAACACTTATTTATAAAAATAATAAGTTTAAAGCAGCTGATGCTTTATTTCTTATCGGTTCTGTATTATTACTAGGAACTTCATTTAATGCTATGATATTAGTTAGAGCTCTTAGTTTATATCATTTCTTATTTTTAATTCTTATTTTTATACTAACTGATACATTTGCTTATGTAGGTGGTATGCTTTTTGGTAAACATAAATTGATACCAGAAGTTAGCCCTAATAAAACTATTGAAGGAAGTGTAATTGGTAGTTTAATAGGAACAGTAGGAGCAAGTATATTTTATCATTTTCTTATTGCACCAATAAGTTTAAAAGTAGTACTGGGAATAATAGTTTTATCAATAATTGGGCAAATTGGTGATTTAATATTTAGTAAATTAAAAAGAGAAAATGAAATTAAAGATTATAGTAATTTAATTCCAGGGCATGGAGGAATTTTAGACCGCTTAGATAGTACAATTGCTATTATGCTTGGATATTTAATATTATATAGTATATTTTAAGGAGGAAGTATTATGTGGCTTTTAACATTAATATTATTAATTTTAATTTTAGGAATAATTATTTTAGTTCATGAATTTGGACATTTTATTACAGCTAAAAAATCAGGAGTTCATATTTATGAATTTTCAATTGGTATGGGTCCAATACTTAAAACTCATAAAGGGAAAGATGGCATTAATTACAATATAAGAGCTTTTCCTATTGGTGGTTTTGTTTCAATGGCTGGAGAAGTATATGAAGACGATGACACTAAAAAAATAAAAAAAGAAGACTTTATGTGTAATAAAAAATGGTGGAAAAGAGTTATTATATTAGCTGCTGGCGTATTTAATAATTTTGTTTTAGCTATTGTAATTTTATTTGTAATGGCTCTTATTTGGGGTGCTACTAGTCTTACACCAAAAATTAGTGAAGTTATTGATAATTATCCTGCTAAAAATGCTGGTTTACAAAATGGTGATGTAATAAAATCAATTAATGGACATAAAGTAACAACTTGGGACCAAACACAAATATATTTAGTAATGAAAAGTGATAATGATATTTATAATATTGAAGTAAAACATGCAAATGGTAAAACTGAAAATTATAAAATTTCGCCAAAAATCACAAAAAACGAAGATGGTGAAGTAGAAGAAAGAGCATTTGGCTTTAGAATATCTCAAGAAACAGAAAAAGGCTTTTTTGCAAGTGTTAAGTATGCTTTTCTAAAATTTGGTAGTTTAATTAGTACAATGTGGCTTACAGTAGTAAATTTATTTACGGGTAAAATTCCTTTAAGTAGTTTATCAGGTCCAGTTGGTATATATCAAGTAGTAGGTACTAGTATGAGTGCAGGTATTAGTCAAATAATTTATCTAATAGCATTTTTAAGTATCAATGTTGGGTTAATTAATATTTTACCTATTCCAGCCTTTGATGGTGGTAGAATACTATTCTTAATAATTGAAAAAATAAAAGGTAGTCCTGTTAATGCTAAATTTGAAAATTGGTGTCATACTATTTTCTTCTTCTTAATTATTTTACTCATGATTTATATAACTGTCTTTGATATTATTAGATTTTAAAAGATTTACTTAGGTAGGTCTTTTTTGTTATTATATTTTTTAGTAAATTGTTAAATATTTAGATTTGTTAATGATTATAAAAAGAATTTTAAAATAGTTATAGGACTTTTAAATAAAGTTTAATTAAGTATTAGAAGAAGAGGTGTAAATATGAAAATAATAAGAAATATTTTGAAATTAATTTTCGTTGTATTATTAATATTTTTTGTTATTGCTTTATTTTTTGTAGGCAAAGGTTATATTATGTATAAAAATGCCCTTGAAGAAATACCTTTAAAAGATATGATATTCGAAATTAAAAACAAGCGAAATTATTATTCTGTGGCAAGTCTCCCTAAAATTTATAAAGATGCAGTTATAGCAGCCGAAGACCATCGTTTTTATGACCATAATGGCTTTGATATTATAGCAACTTCTAGAGCTTTAATTCATGACTTAAAATCTTGGAGCTTTATTGAAGGTGGAAGTACAATTACGCAACAATTAGCTAAAAATATTTATTTTACGCAAGAGAAAAAAATTGAACGGAAAATTGCAGAAGTATTTATGGCTTTTAATATTGAAAGAAATTATGAAAAAGATGAAATATTAGAATTTTATTTAAATACAAGTTATTTTGGAGATGGCTATTATACTGTAAAAGAGGCTAGTGTCGGTTATTTTAAAAAAGAGCCTTCTGAGATGAGTGATTTTGAAGCAACACTACTTGCCGGCATACCTAATGCTCCATCTATTTATAGTCCGACTAAAAATTTAAATCTGACTTTAGAAAGACAAAAACAAGTGTTAAATCAAATGGTTAAGTATGATTTTTTGACAAATGAAGAAGCTCATAAAATATTGGATAAAAGAGATTAATTTTTCTTTTATTTTTTTAATTATGATGATAAAATAAGGTTATGTCCCAATAGTTCAGCTGGATAGAACGTTAGCCTCCGACGCTAAAGACCGCGTGTTCGAATCACGCTTGGGACACCAATATAGTTGGAAATGGGTGGGTTTTATGTCTAAAAATGAGTTAATGGAATTAGAAAAAAATTTTTCTGCTTTAAAACAAAATTTAAATGATGAAAAAATGTTATTAGAAATATTGCAAGTTTTTAATATTCCTTTAGATACAACACGACTTAATGATTATAGAATAACCAAATATGAACTAGATAAAAATTTAAGACATTTAATTATTGAAATTATCGATACTAAAACACATACAGTGTTTGAAATAATTAATTCTACGGTTAGCAAAATCACTGGCCGAGCTTTTGCAGATGAAGGAGATAGATTTAATACTGTCACGATAAAAGATTCTAATACTGAGCGTAATATTTACTATTATGAAGGTGAGGCTTTACCAAGCTTAGAAGAAGCAAAAATTAGTTATGGCGATTATTCTATATTTTTATCTAAATCAGAACCTTATGTAATTAGGGGGTGGAATAAGTTTGATTGTGACTATTTTCTTATTCAATTATGTGCTTATGATAAAAATGTTTTAAATTTAAAGTATACAACAAACTATAAAGAGCGATGTATTAAATCATTTAGACAAGTAGCAGTTGCTGATAGGCTAAGTATTGGTTTTTTAGATATTGGCTTTGATTGTTCAAATCATTTTTGTTATGAAGAAAGTTCCGGAAATATTATTTTAGGAAATAAGCTTAAAAGTCCAAAATGGTATATTGATGGTGCTTGTTTCGAAGAGTTTAACAAATCAGCTTTTGAAGGCTTATTTTATGACGAATTTGATGCTTCGCCTTTATACCAATACCCTATATCAGAACTTAATAATGAATCGTTTATCGTTTATAAAGGATATAGTTTTCTTGAAGAGACTAGTTACACTCATTTAATATCTATAACTAAAACAAATGAAGGTATAAAAATTAATTATACTATCAAAGATCGAGATATGCAGAGCTTACAACCAATCATTTTGGATACAGGTTTTGTTATCCCAATATCTAACGAAGGTAAAATAACAGTTGATGAAATAAATATGCTGATAGCAGAATTGCAAACAAGATTCCCAGATGATGATTTTATAGCATTTATAATTAGCGAATTAGAATCATTTATAAATAGAATCTCTATAAGAGATGGTGTAGAGGAAGAAGTATTAAGTCCTATTAACCCTAAAGTTTTGTATGGCAAACCTTTCAGTGATGTATATGAAGAAATATCTTCTAATAAAGATTATTATTTTAGTTTATTACAGGAATTATTTGAAAAAGAAACAGGTAAGAAACCTGATAGCGTTTTAAGAGCACTTAAACCTAAAGAATAAATAAGCAAATACAATAAAATATTTGCTTTTTCTATGTAAAAAAACTATACATTTAAACAATTGTATGCTAATATGGTATTAGGGTGATAAAATATGTATAATTATATTACGGGTAAAGTAGTTTTACAAGAAAGTAATTTTATAGTACTTGATAATAATGGTATAGGATATACAATATATGTTTCTAATCCATTTAGTTATGAGTTAGATAAAGAGATGAAAGTATATATTTATACGCAGATTAAAGAAGATGAACATAGTTTATATGGTTTTAAAACTAATGAGGAACGAGAATTATTTTTAAAATTAATTGGGGTTAAAGGATTAGGACCTAAAATGGCTCTGCCAATGCTTGCTACAGGAAGTATTGCTGGTATTAAAGATGCTATTGATAGAGAAAATATTTTATATTTAAAGAAGTTCCCTAAAATTGGTGAAAAATTAGCTCGGCAAATTATTCTTGATTTAAAAGGAAAATTGGCAAGTAAAGAAGAAACAGAAATTAATAATAGTTTTGATGAATTAGTTAGTGTTTTAGAAAGCTTAGGCTATAAAAATAGTGAAATTAAAAAAGTATTACCTAAAGTTAATGCTTCACTTGATATTGAATCACAAATTAAAGAAGCATTAAAATTAATGTTAAAGTAGGTGATGATATGGTTCTTGGAATAGATATCGATAATACCATTACTAAAACTGGAAAAAAGGCTAGAGAGTGTTTAAAACTTTTTGCTCCAGAATATGATGATTATCATAAGCTACCTGAACAAAAGCTGAATGAATTTTTAGATTTATATGAAGCATGTATTCATGAGACCTGTGAATTGAAAGAGGGAGTAGTTGAAGCTTTTGATTACTTTAATAATAATGGTTATAAAATAATTATTATAACAGCAAGGGATAATGAGCATGCTCCTAATCAACAAGAAATAACTAAAAACTATTTTGCTAAACACAATTTAAAGTATGATAAAATAATATTTAATCAAAAAAATAAAGGTAAATGTGCTTTAGATAATAGAGTTAATATATTCTTTGATGATAAAGAAGAAAATTTAGATGAAATAAATTCATATGGAATTGAGTGTATTAGATTTACAACTAAAAATGACAGTAAATACAAGACATTTTCTAATTGGTATGATATAATAGAGTATATAAAAAGTAGAAAGGATTAAATATCATGGATGATAGAATTATAACCAGCGAAGAATTAGATAGTGATATTTTTGAGCAAAGTTTAAGACCTGAAACTTTAGATGAATATATTGGACAAGATGAAATAAAAGAAAACTTGCATGTATTTATTGAAGCGGCTAAAATGCGAGGAGAATCTTTAGACCATGTACTTTTATATGGGCCACCTGGACTTGGCAAAACGACGCTTGCTCATATTATAGCTAATGAACTTGGTAGCAATTTAAAAACCGCTAGTGGACCATCATTAGAAAAAAGTGGTGATTTAGCAGCAGTACTATCAAATCTTGAACCTGGAGATGTTCTATTTATTGATGAAATTCATCGTATGCCCAAGTTTGTGGAAGAAATATTATATCCAGCGATGGAAGATTATGAGCTAGATATAATAATTGGTGCCGATGGAAAAAGCCGAAGTATTAAAATTGATTTGCCTCCATTTACTTTAGTTGGAGCCACAACTAGAGCGGGTGATTTATCCAGTCCGCTTCGGGACCGTTTTGGAATTATTTCTAAACTTAACTATTATAAAGATGATGAATTAAAACAAATAGTAAAAAGAACAGGTCGTGTTTTAAATATGAAAATCAATGATGAAGCAGCTTTGGAAATTGCTAAACGTTGCAGAAAAACACCACGTGTTGCTAATCGTCTATTTAAACGAGTTCGAGATTTTGCTTTAGTAAAAGGAACCGGAACCATTGATTTAGACATTACATTTGATAGTTTAAATCGTCTTAAGGTTGATGAATATGGTTTAGACCAAATTGATATTGAATACCTTGATGCTTTGATAAATAAGTTTAATGGAGGTCCAGTGGGAGTGGAAACAATTGCTACAGCTATTGGGGAAGAAGTTACTACGATTGAAGATGTTGTAGAACCATTTTTGTTACAAGAGGGATTTGTTAAAAGAACTCAAAGAGGTCGTGTTGCTACTGATAAGGCTTACGACCATTTAAAAATAAGTAAGCAAGGAGAATTGTTTTAATATAAACTTATTTAAAAAATTAAAAGAAAGAGTGATAATTATGCTAATTTTGTTGTTAATTACAGAGACTTATTTATTTTAAGATAAACTCTAAATTGTAGAGAGGACTGAAAAATAATGAAAATAATAAATGGTAAAGAAATAGCTAGTAAAGTTAATGAAGAAACAAAAGCAATTATAAAAAAATATAATTTAAAACCAGGACTTGCTATAATCCTAGTTGGTAATAATGAAGCAAGTGAAATTTATGTCAAAAATAAAATTAAAAGTTGTGAAGAAATAGGCATAAATGCTAGGTTATATCATTTTGAGGAAGAAAATAGTGAAGAAGAAATAATTAATTGTATTCAAAAATTAAATAAAGATAATGATATACATGGAATAATAGTTCAAAGTCCATTACCTAAAAAATTTAATGAAGATTATATTAATTCCTTTCTGTCTTGTGAAAAAGATGTCGATGGTTTTGGAATTTATAATATGGGAGCTTTGGCTACTAATAAAACTAAATTTTTAGCCGCTACTCCTAAAGGGATTATAACAATATTGAAAGAAATGAAAATTGATATTTCTGGTAAAAATATTGTCGTAATTGGCCGAAGTAAAATAGTGGGACGTCCATTAGCTTTAGCTCTTTTAAATATGGATGCTACAGTCACTATAGCTCACTCTAAAACAAAGAATCTAAAAGAGGTTACTAAAAATGCAGATATTTTAATAGTAGCAATTGGCAAACCTAATTATATTACAGCTGATTATGTCAAAGATGATGCTATTATAATAGATGTTGGAATTAACCGGGTTGATGGTAAAATTATAGGGGATGTTAATTTTGATTCAGTTAAAGATAAAGTGTCTTTTATAACTCCTGTTCCAGGTGGAGTAGGACCTATGACTATTGCTAGTTTATTAAATAATACTGTAAAAAGCGCAAATAATTTTAAAAATGAAGAGGAGAGATAAAAATGGATAAAAAATTAAGAGAAGCGTTAGAAAAAGAAACAAAAAGGCAACAAAATAATATTGAGCTTATTGCCTCAGAAAATTATGTATCAAAAAGTGTATTAGAATTACAAGGAAGTATATTTACTAATAAATATGCTGAAGGTTATTCAGGAAAAAGATATTATGGAGGTTGTGTAAATGTTGATACAGTTGAAACTTTAGCAATTGAATATGTTACAAAATTATTTAATGCAAAATATGCTAATGTTCAACCTCATAGTGGGTCAAGTGCTAATATGGCTGTTTATCGCGCTTTACTAAATCATGGAGATAAAGTTTTAGGTTTAAATTTATCACATGGGGGACATTTAACTCATGGACATAGTATTAATTTTAGTGGCTTAGACTATAAATTTGTGGCTTATAACCTAGATTCTGAAACTGAAATGCTAAATTATGATGAAATTAGAGAAATAGCATTAGCTGAAAAACCACAAATGATTGTTGCAGGTGCAAGTGCTTATTCTAGATTTATTGATTTTAAAAAGTTTAAAGAAATAGCCGATGAAGTAGGAGCATTATTATTTGTAGATATGGCTCATATTGCCGGATTAGTCGCAGCAGGTCTTCATGAAAATCCTGTAGATTATGCAGATGTTGTATCATCTACTACCCATAAAACTTTAAGAGGTCCAAGAGGAGGATTAATTTTAACTAATAATGAAGATATAATAAAGAAGATTAATAAAACAATATTCCCAGGAATTCAAGGTGGACCATTAATGCATGTTATTGCAGCCAAAGCAGAATGTTTTTATGAAGCTTTACAACCAGAGTTTAAAGAATATGCTAAACAAATTATTAGAAATGCCAAAGCTTTAGCTGAAACATTAGAAAGTGAAGGCTTAAGAATTATATCTGGCGGAACAGATAATCATTTAATGCTTGTTGATGTTAAAACAACTTATGGTATTACTGGCAAGGAAGCTGAAACAGTTTTAGATAAAATTTATATTACAGTAAACAAAAATACAATACCTAATGAGACAGAATCGCCTGCTTTAACAAGTGGTATTCGTCTTGGAAGTCCAGCTATGACAACTAGAGGATTAAAAGAAGCTGAATTCATAAAGATTGGTCATATTATCGCTAAGGCTTTAAAAAATAAAGACAACGAAGAAGTCTTAACAGAGCTTGGAAAAGAAGTATTAGCTTTAACAGATAAATTTCCTATTTATGAATAGGAGGTAAGTATTTTGAGTAAAGGCAAGTTAATTGTAATAGAAGGTACTGATTGTTCAGGTAAACAAACTCAAACCGAAAGATTAGTTGAAAATTTAACAGCTAAAGGACAAAAAGCCATAAGTTTTGGTTTTCCTAATTATGCTTCACCAACTGGTAAAATCATTGGTGAATCTTATCTTGGCAAAAAAGGAACTTCATTATTTACCGAAGGAATCGAAAATGTTGACCCTAAAATTTCGGGCCTTTACTACGCAGCAGACCGTGCTTATAATATAAATATTATTAAAAAATATTTAGAAGCGGGATATATAGTTATATTAAATCGTTATGTTGAATCTAATATGGCTTTTCAAGGTGGAAAAATTAAAGATATAAAAAAGAGAAATATGATGTATGAGTGGTTAGATAATTTAGAATTTGTTTTACTTGAATTACCACGACCAGATTTAGTTATATTTCTCTATCTGCCATATGAAGAGGTTAAAATATTAAAAGAAAATCGTGGAGAGACTGCTAATATAAATATTTTAAGATTAGCAGAAACTGCTTATTTAGAATTAGCAGAAATTTATGATTATCAAAAAATAAATTGTTTAAATAATAATAAACTTCGCTCAATAGATGATATAGCAACAGAAATAATTACCAAAGTTAAAAAATTTTTGGAAACGGAAGTGGAATAATGAATTTAAGTGATTTTGATTATAATTTACCAGAAGAATTAATTGCTCAAACTCCTATTGTTAATCGAGATGAATCTAAGCTTTTAGTTTTAAACAAAAGAGCCGGGCATATAAAACATTATCACTTTAAAAATATAATAGATGAATTAGATAAAGGTGATGTATTAGTATTAAATGATACTAAAGTTATTCCCGCTAGATTAATCGGAACTAAAGAGGATACTGGAGCTGTAATTGAATTATTGCTTTTAAAAGAATTGGAAAATGATATTTGGGAATGTCTATCAAGACCTGCCAAACGACTAAAAGTAGGAACTATTGTGACTTTTGATAACAAATTAAAAGCTGAAGTTGTTGAAAAACTAGATGAAGGTTTAGTTCGAGTTAAGTTATTATATAAAGGTATTTTGATGGAAATATTAGATGAATTAGGAGAAATGCCACTTCCACCTTATATTCATGAAAAATTAGAAGAAAAAAATCGTTATCAGACAGTATATGCCAAAAATGTAGGAAGTGCAGCAGCGCCTACAGCAGGTCTTCATTTTACTGAAGAATTATTAAATAAGATAAAAGAGAAAGGCATTGAAATATTATTTGTAACTTTACATGTTGGTTTAGGAACATTTAGACCAGTTGAAGTAGAAAATGTATTAGAACATCATATGCATAGTGAATATTATGAAATGAATGAATATACTGCTGAAAGATTAAATTTAGCTAAAGAGGAAAACAGAAAAATTTATGCGGTGGGAACTACATCAACTAGAGTTTTAGAAACTATTAGGCATAAATATGATAAGTTTAAAGCTTGTAGTGGTAATACTGATATATTTATTTATCCAGGATTTGAATTTAAAGCAATTAATGGATTAATAACTAATTTTCATTTACCAAAATCAACATTATTAATGCTAGTAAGTGCACTTCAAGTAGAGAAATTATATTAAATGCTTATGAATAAGCTATTAAAAATAATTA
>CAPZYV010000028.1 GCA_948750805.1 uncultured Bacilli bacterium
GTACTTTGAAACTTGCTCGAGCTTTTAAAGAGAGATATCCTAATAAAACTATTTGGTCTTGGACAGGATTTTTAATGGATAGAGATTTAATGGATAAAGAAGTTTTACAGTATATTGATGTTTTAGTTGATGGTCAATTTAAAGATGAACTTAAAAATCCAACACTAAAATGGTGTGGAAGTGAAAATCAAAGAGTAATTGATGTACAAGAATCTTTAAAAAAGGAAAAAATAGTTTTATATCGAGATAAAGTAAGTATTTAAAAAGAACTGTCTAGAAATTAATTATTTAATTTTTTGACAGTTTCTTTTTTTTATTTTATAATTACTTTAAATATTTAGGTACATCAGTTTTACCTAAAAGATAGTCAGCGGATATTTGATACTTTTTACAAATAGTATATAAAAAGGGAGTAGCTATTAAATATCTACCTCGTTCATAATCGGCAATTACAGAATGAGTAGTATTTAAAAACTCTGCTAATTTAACTTGAGTTAATTTATTATCTTTGCGAAATTCTTTTAATCTTTCACCACTAGTTTTTTTATCAATAGAATTTTTGTTAACTTTATATTGTTTTTTGTTTGTAAAGTTAAATAAGTAATCTAATGATATATTAAAATAATTTATTACACTGTTTAAATGTTTCGATGGAATAATAGCATATTCGTTTTCATATTGACTATATAATCCTTTATGGATGCCAATATATTTGGCAATTTCTTTTTGTTTGGTATTGTTTATTTCCCTTACTTCTTTTAATCTTTCTTTATACATAAAATCACCATCTTAATTTTCTCATGTTTCTTATTAATATGATTTTTAGATGTGAAATGCCGACATTTTTGTGGACTTTTAGTATAAGATAAGATATAATTTGAATGTAATAGGGTGTTAAGATAGGAAGAGGATAAGTATGAATGGTAAAACTTTAAAGAAAAATAAGAAATTATTAATAGTAATAATTGTAATGGTGTTTATTACCATAGTAAGTATTTCTTATGCTTTTTTAAGTATAGGTGGAAAACAATCACTTAGTAATACGTTTAAAAGTGGCTGCTTAAATATTACTATTAATAATGAAACAAATGCTATATCATTAAATGAAGCTTATCCTATAACTGATGTAGAGGGATTAGAAACTAAAGGATATACCTTTACTATAAATAATACTTGTTCAACTAGTTCTGATTATGTTATAAATTTAGAAAATATTAATGAACAAGCAAATACCTTAAGTAGTGATTATTTAAAAGTGGCACTAAATAGTGATAATTTTGATAATATAATAACTAAATTAAGTAATAATGAATCTACAACACCTGCTTTAAGTGATGCATATGAAGCTTATACTATCTATAAAGGAAGTATTGAAGGAAATACTACTAAAATATTTGAATTAAGAGAATGGTTAGATTATGATGCTACTAAAGAACATGCAGCAAATAAAACAATAACTAATAAAATAAATGTTATAGCAGCTTCTAACATTGAAGTAGATGAAAAGCCAGTTGTAAAAACGAGTATTACAGATAAAACTCTTACAGGAATAATATCTGGGAGTGCAGGTTCAGCAAAATACTGTATAACAAGTGATAGTGTATGTACACCAGTTACGGAAACAACTATCGCTAATAATACAACTACAATTGAGCTTAAAGGTTATAAGAAAAAGATAGTGTGTATAGGTCTAGATAATAGTAGAACTATGTGTAGTGAACCAATAGAAAGAGAGCAGGATTATTTAGCAACTATTAAGGCAGGCTCGGTTACATCTACATCACCATTTCTAGAGGGCAATATTAATAGAGAACAAATAAAAAGCATTACAACTCTAGATGATGTAGTAATACCAGAAGGAGCAACAAGCTGGGATGTATCAGAAAAACAAAATGGAAGTATAGTAGCTTGGTATGAAGAAGTAGATAACGATGGTTTATATGATGTATATATAGGACAAGAAGAGGGAGTAAAAGCTAATTCGAATTCGGCCTTTCTTTTCATGAATATGAAAAATGTAACAAGCATGGATTTAAGTAAATTTGATACTTCAGAAGTCATAGATATGCAAAGCATGTTTTATAATGTTTCTATTCTAACAAATTTAGATTTAAGTAGTTTTGATACATCAAATGTTACAAACATGTCAGCGATGTTTTGGGGGATGAAAAAACTTTCTGATTTTAATTTAAGTAGTTTTAGAACGACAAAAGTAAAAAGAATGGACCAAATGTTTAATAATTTAAGTAGCCTTACTAGTTTAGACTTAAGAAATTTTGATACATCAAATGTGACCAATATGTCTGGTATGTTTTACATGACTCGTACTTTAACCAATTTGAATTTAAACAGCTTTAATACCTCAAATGTAACCAATATGTCTGGTATGTTTGCAGGCGTTGGAGCAGCAAATCTAAGTTTAAGAAATTTTGATACATCAAATGTAAAAACTATGGATAGTATGTTTTATTCTACAAAATTAATTGATTTAGATATTAGTAGCTTTAATACGTCAAATGTAACTAATATGACTAATATGTTTGCTTCATCAAATAAAATTATTAATTTAGATTTAAGTAATTTCGATACTTCAAATGTAACATTAATGAATAAAATGTTTGCAGAAACTTTTAGATTAAAAAGTTTAGATTTAAGAAACGCAAATTTTAGTAAAGTAACAGATTATGGAGATATGTTGTATTTTATGACTGACTTAACAAGCATAACTGTAAAAGATTCTGATGCTGAAGCATTTATTAATTCAAGGCTTTCTGATGTAGGTAAAACGGCTAATGTTATTATAGCAAATTAATTTAAAAGGCATAATCAGGGTTAATGTCTTTTTTCTTTGTGTTAAATTTTGGTATAACATTTTTAAAATAATTCATAATAAGAGTGGAGGTTATTATGAATAAAGATGAATATCAAAAGTTAGTAAAAAAATATGAACCTAGAGAAGATAAATTTCACAATACAGTTTATGCCTTTTTAGTTGGTGGAACAGTTGGTTTTATTGTTGAAGGAATTATAGTGCTTTTAATGGGGACATTTGATTTATCAAGAATAGATGCTAGTACATGGACTTGTTTAATCGTAATTTTTAGTGCTAGTTTATTTACAGCATTGGGCTTTTTTGATAATTGGATGACTAAGGCAAAGGCAGGATTATTACTTCCAACAACTGGTTTTGCTCACTCAGTATCAAGTAGTGCCCTTGATTATAAAAAGGAAGGACTTGTGACAGGACTTGGTTCAAATTTCTTTAAATTAGCAGGTTCTGTAATTCTTTATGGTATATTAGGTGCATTTATATTTGTGATTGTGAAGGTGATTATAGGTGGCTAGTAAAAAATTTAATAATGTATATATTAAAGATAATTTTTCTATAGTAGGTCCTTTAGAAAAAGATGGGTTACTTAAAAATTATGATTTAGTAATGGATGACTATTATTATGGTGAAAAAACTTTTGAGCAAGCTGAAATAAAAATGCAAAAGGTAGTTATGGATAATTTACTTGCTCATAATAAATTAACTGATAGTAAAGTTGATGCTTTAATTGGTGGAGATTTGATAAATCAAATTAGTATTTCTAGTTATAATGCTAGCAAATATCGTATACCTTATCTCGGAGTATATAGCGCGTGTGCTTCCTATTTAGAAGAATTAATTGTGGCATCTTCTTTAATTAGTGGAAAACTGGCAAAAAACATTGTTGCTATTACAAGTAGTCATAATTTAAATGCTGAAAGACAATTTCGCTATCCAGTTGAATATGGAGCAGTAAAAAAACATACGACAACATTTACATCAACAGCAGCGGTTGCTACGTTACTTACGAGTGATATTACAAATATAAAAATTGAATCAGGTACGATTGGAAAAGTTGTTGATATGGGAGTTAAAGATGCTAATAATATGGGAGCGGTTATGGCTCCAGCGGCAGCTGATACTTTGGTAACACATTTAAATGAAATGAAACGTAATATTAATTATTATGATATGGTAATAACAGGAGATTTAGGAAGAGTAGGTAAAGAAATATTTACGGAAATGTTAGACAAAGTATATAATGTTAGAATTAAGAAATATATGGATGCTGGTTGTGAAATATATACTAATATGCAAGAGACATATGCAGGAGCAAGTGGTCCGGTTGCACTTCCTTTAGTATTATTCGAAAAAGTTTTGGCTTGTAAAAAGTATAAAAAAATATTAGTAATTGCAACAGGTTCACTGCAATCTGTACAACTTGCTAATCAAAAACTTGGTATACCAGGAATTGCACATGCAATTAGTTTGGAGGTCTTATAATGACTTTTATTTGGGCATTTATTGTAGCTGGCTTATTTTGTGCAGTGGCACAAATAATTTTAGATAATACAAAACTTACACCAGGTCATATTACTGCTATGTTTACAGTATTAGGAGTTATTTTGGGATTCTTTGGAATCTATGATAAATTAATTGAACTCGCAGGTGGAGGAGCTAGTACTATTATTTCTAACTTTGGATATTTACTTTATACAGGAGCATATGAAGGATATCAAAGCTTAGGATTGTTAGGAATATTTACAGGTATGTTTACAAAAGCAGGAGCTGCGGTAGTAGGAGCTGTTGTATTTGCAGCTGTATTAGCGTTATTTTTTGAACCAAAGGATTAAAAATCCTTTTTATTTTGGACTATTTTTGTTATAATATAAAAGGAATATGAAGGTGGAAAAATGGCAAAGAAAAAAATTAGAAATATGAAATTAGAACAAAATGAACTACAATCGACAACTATTGGTATTTTTGAAAGTCGAAAAAAAAGTTCAATTGGGATTGTTTTAATTTTAACAATTTTTGTTTTATTTATTTTCTTCTTGCCAGAAATTTCTGATAAAATAGATGCTTATTTGCATCCGACAGTTGTTACGCCAGGTGGGGGTAAAAAACCTGTAAATCCAAATCCAGTACCTAATCCTGGAGTAAATGATGATAAAAATCAGTTATATACATTTGGTAGTGATTTAAAAATTGAAAAAGAAGATATCATTGTTGATAGTTTTAGTTTAGATAAAGAAAAAGGAATTTTAACTTTTAAAGTTACTAATAATTCTGAGAAAGTTTTAAAATTTGAAGATTTAAATTATTATGTTGAGCTCTATAATAGTGAACAGACTTTAATGGAAAGAGTTAAAATAACGGGAGATGTTAGTATAAATGCTAATTTATCGCAAACTTTAGCTAAAAATATTAAGACTGAGTCAGCTAGTTCTTTGGGTTTAATTGGTTTAATTAAAAAAACAATTAAAGATTATAATGATATTAATTTAACAACAAATGAAGATGGAAGTGCCTCTTTAGTTTGTACAGCTAATCATGAGAAAGTAACATATAAATTTTTAAATAACAAGTTAAGAGAAGTTACGAGTGAAGTCTCATATATGACAACAGATACTGATTATTTAGAAAAGTATGAAGAAAATAAAAACTTATCTAATACTTACAATGGTAAAACTGGAGTTACTTCAACTTTATTTGAATTTTCTGAAGGATATAATATTACAACTAATGTTTTTTTAAATGAAGCTAGTAGGCTATATGTATTTAATGCAGATTCTTTTAAATTAGATACAGAACCTAAAGTAATTAAATTTGAAATGGAAGCACAGGGATTTAGTTGTAAATAATTTAAATTAAGTGGGTGGTAATATGGAATATAAGTTTTGTATAAATGATTTTGAGGGTCCCTTAGACCTTCTTTTACATCTTGTTAAAACAGCAAAAATGGATATTTATGAAATAGATATAAGAGTAATAATTGAAGAGTATTTAACATTTATTGAACTTGAAAAAAATAGAAATATTGATATTGCTAGTTCTTATTTAGTGATGGCCGCAGAGCTTATTCATTTAAAAAGTAAAATGTTAGTTAATGATGATACTTTGGAAGAAAATAATAATGATGAATTTCATATTGAATCAGAAGAAGATTTAAAAAGAAAAATTTTAGAGTATGAAAAATATAAAAAACTAACTGAATCTCTCGAGGAACAAAGACTTAAAAGGAATAATTTTTTTACCAAAAGTCCTTCAAAGTTAGATGAGTTTATAACAAATAATAATTATAATTTTGGAGATGTATCTCTTGATGATTTAGTAAATGCTTTAAAAAATTTTAAGACAAGAGAAAAATATTTAAAACCACTTAATACGAAAATTACAAGAAAAGAATATAGTGTAGAAAAAAGAATTAATGATATTAGAAAAATATTGCAAGTAAGAGATAAAGTAGAATTTTTAGATTTATTTGAGGAGAATAATCATGATTTTTTAATAGTTACATTTTTATCAATTTTAATGATGAGTAAAAATAGTGAAATAAATATAACACAAGAAGATAATTTTAAACCAATAATGATAGAAAGGAGAGATAATAATGAATAAACTTGGTATATTAGAAGGTATTTTATTCGTTGTAGGTGATGAAGGAATTACTTTGAATAATTTATGTGAAATAATGGGTATAAAAATGGAAGAAGCAAAAGAACTATTATTACAGCTTAAAAGTACCTATGAAAATGATGCTCGAGGTATTAGAATTAGTTATTTAGGGGATGCTTTTAAATTAACAACAAAAGAAGAACATAAAGAATATTATCAAAAATTAATTGAAAGTCCCGATACAAATACACTTACACCTTCAACATTAGAAGTTTTAGCGATTATAGCTTATAATCAGCCAATTACTAGAGTAGAAATAGATGAAATGCGTGGAGTTAGTAGTTCTCATATTATTAGGAGATTAGTAGCTAAAGGTTTAGTTAAAGAATCAGGTAAATCAACTATGCCTGGTAGACCTAATTTATATCGCACGACACATGAATTTTTAGACGCATTTGGGCTTGCAAATTTAGATGAACTCCCAGAATTTGAAGAAGATATTACAAGTGATAGTGAAACAGAGCTATTTACATCTATTTATAAAGAGGATAATAATGAAGTGGGAATTTAGTCATAATTTACAAGAAGAACAATTTGATGATAATGTTGATATTAATTTTACATGCTTATTTTTTAAGAATCAGAATATTCAAAATAAACAATTGAAGTTTCAAACATTAAGAGAAATTTGCTTTCAAAATTGTAAATTTAAAAATGTTAATTTTGATAATACCTTTTTTGTTAAAGTAGAATTTATTAATTGTGAGTTTGATAGTGTTAATTTTACAGAATCGAATTTAAGTAAAATTAGAATTTTTGATTCAAAATTTACAAATACTAGTTTTTTTGAAACAAGATTTGATAGCGCTCATTTTAAAGAATCGCTAATTCAATATTCAAAATTAGAAAATGTAATTATTGATGTTTCAAAATTTGATGATGTTACTTTTAGAGATAATATTCATAGACATAATAAATATAGAGAAGTATTATTTTATAAGTGTGAGTTAAATTTAGAAAACTTTATTGATGTTATTTTTAAAAATTGTGACCTTAAAACTAGTGAATTTAAAGGAGTAAATATTAATTTAGATGATTTAATAAGTTCTAAGTTATCTATAATTAATGTTATTGATATTTTACAGGATAAAGGATTAATTATAGAAGAGTAAAAAAGTGTGTTAAGATATACAAAAATATGTTATAATATCTTTGTAATTGCTCGTATGGCGGAATTGGTAGACGCGATAGACTCAAAATCTATTTTCCAGTGATGGAAGTCTCGGTTCGACCCCGAGTACGAGCACCATTTGATTTTCAACCCCTTAAATAGGGGTTTTAATATTTGTTTTTATGTATATGTTAAAAATAATATTATATGTATTATATGTAAAATTTAAGTCTTTATATTGCTTTTGGTATAGTTATAATTTATGATTATGTAGAGGTAGTTATGGAGAGTTTATTAAAAGTTAGGAATATAAATAAAGAAATTAAAATAAAAGGAAAGAAGAAAAAATTATTAGATGATGTGACTTTTGATATTAAGGCCGGAGAATTTGTAGCAATTGTGGGTGTATCAGGAGCAGGGAAAACAACACTTTTAAATGTTTTAAGTGGATATGATAATTATTCAAGTGGAGAGATTTATTTAGATAATCAGGATATAGCTCATAATAAAGATTATTATTTGGATAAAATTAGTTATGTTCCCCAAAAAGAAATTTTACATGACCATTTGGCATTAAAAAAATCTTTAATGTATAGTGCGATATTGAGAAATCCGAAAAAAAATAAAAAAGAAATCGAAAAAAATGTTGATAATACTTTAGGTATTTTAGAATTAAAGGGTAAAGAAAATACTTTAATTAAAAATTTAAGTGGTGGTGAAAGAAAGAGGGCTTCTATAGCTTCAGAATTATTATCTAAACCCAACATTTTATTTTTAGATGAGCCAACTAGTGGACTTGACTCTAATATTGAAAAGAAATTGATGAAAACTTTAAAAGATATAACTCTTAGGGGTCAAACAATACTTATTACAGCTCATACAGTTTCTAACCTTTATTTATGTGATAAAATAATATTTATGAGTGATGGGGGAAAAATTTGTTTTATCGGTACTTATGAAGAAAGTTTAAAATATTTTCAAGTTGAAGAATTTGTTGATATTTATGAAAAGTTAAAGAATAGTGAAGAAGCAGAAAAATATCAGCAAAAATATAAAAAGATTAAATGGGATAAAATAAATAAGGTATCAGTAAAAAAAGTACGGAAAGAAAGAATATCGTTTTTTAAAGAAATATATATATTAGCTAAAAGATATGTTGAAATAATTTTAAATAATAAATTTTTTTCATTTTTACTTTTTGCTCAAGCAATAATTATGGGGCTAGCAGTTATAGTAGTAGTAAGTCAGGATTGGTTTAAGATTTATGATAAAGCCAAAATACTTTTATTTGCATTTTCCTGTGCAGCAATGTGGTTAGGCTTATTTAATTCAGTACAAGAGATTGTTAAAGAAAGAAATATTATTAAATTGGAATATTTTAATAATATGCGTTTATCAGCTTATATTATTTCTAAATTAATTGTTTTTGCAGTTATTTCATTAATACAAGCAATATTATTTTTAAGTATTATTAATTTAAAAGTAGAATTTCCAGACCATGGCCTATTATTTAATTCAGCATTTCTAGAATATACATTAGAATTTTTCTTAGTTTCTTTTTCTTCTAGTATGTTGGGGATGTTTATATCTTCTATTGTTAAAACAACAGAAATAACACTTATCATTACACCTATTTATATGATGTTTCAATTATTATTTTCGGGTGTTTTGGTAGAATTATCAGGGTTAGGTGAAAAGATTTCTAGTGTTATTATTGGTAGATATGCAATAGAAATTTTTGGGACGACAACTAATCTGATAAATGTTCTTCATAATACAATGTTTGGGGGAGTTATTAGCAGTAATGTTACAACTCAACTTTTTATAAAAGAAGCTGAACAATATTATATGTATACAAATAATCATATTTATAATGTATTTGGCATTTTAATAATTTCTATTTTAATATTTATTATTCTTTCTATAGTAGCTATTAAATATAATATACGTAAAAAAAATTAAAATTTTATTATATATGCTTTCTATTTACAGCATTAACTATTATAATAACTAGAGTTGTAGTTATATATTTAATAAACTTAGTCCTACTATAAAAAAATTTTAGAACTCATCATTGGATGTTTGAATTAGTATTTATGATTATACTTTTTGGTATATCAACATTAAGATAATTAAAGTCCAAAATCTTTTATAATATTAATATTTATTATTATTCTATTATTTATATATAATATAAAATGATTAAATATAGAAAGTCTCCTCCAAGTATAATCCATAGCCACAAAGGCTTATCGAAACTATAAAGTGTGTAACTAGGTATAATTTCATAAGGGTTGCTTGGTATTGTAAAAGCTATTATGTAAATAGCAATAAAACCTCCTATACCTAAAACTTAAAAATATCTTTTAACATAAAATTTTCCTTTCTATTCTGCATAATAAAAGTAGTATTCATTTTTATAAATACTACTTTTTGTTTAAACTATTTAATAATATAAACTGTTATTGTTTTTTCGTGGTCTTGATTATCATTGTATTTTTCTTTTGGTTGGGTAGATAAGTAAGGGTATACATCATAACTACTATTTACTTGACTTGGCAATGCACTTCCCACAAGACCTTTATAATTAATATCTATTGTCCAACCATAAATGTTAGTTTTGTTATTGCTGTCATAATCTACGACTTGCCAACGCCATACTAATTTTTTGGTAGTATATTTGCATAATGAGCTTGGTTTTGATGTACTCCAACTACCACTTTTTTTATTACAAGTAGGCTTATTTA